>JALTUD010000655.1 GCA_027047735.1 Flavobacteriales bacterium
CTCTTTCTGCACAGGAAACATTAACAATTGTAAAATACTTCCAACGAATAAACCTAAATAAAACAGACCTTGACAGTAAAGGTAAAGCCTTTGAAACTTTTATGGGTAGTTATTTCAGGGGAGATTTCGGACAATATTTTACACCAAGACCAATTGTTAAATTCATAATTGATAGCGTTCCTATTAATCAAAAATCAAGAGTGCTTGACACAAGTTGCGGAAGCGGTGGATTTTTATTGTATGCTCTTGATAAAGTAAGAGAGCAAGCAGGAGAATATTTCGACCCGATAAAAGAAGAAAAAGACCATTACACATTTTGGCACGACTTTGCAGAAAAAAACTTATTCGGTATTGAAATAAACGACCAAATTGCCCGAACTGCAAAAATGAATATGATTATCCACGATGATGGGCACACGAACGTAATAGCATCAGACGGACTTTTAAAAGACACCGATTTACAAAACAACACCAAAAACTTTGAGTTTAAATATAATTCATTCGATTTTATAGTAACAAATCCACCTTTTGGAAGCAGTATAAAACAAACTGAAAAAGCATACTTACATCAATACAACCTTGGGAAAAAAGAAGATGATTGGTTGTCGGTTAAAGCATTGAGAGAAAAAGTGCGAGATAGTCAAAGCACCGAAGTATTGTTTATTGAACAGTGTCATAATTTTTTAAATGAAGGCGGTTATCTGGCAATTGTAATTCCTGACGGGATTTTAACCAATAGCAGTATGCAATATGTAAGAGATAACATTGAAGAAATGTACCGTATCGTTGCGGTTGTTTCAATGCCACAAACTGCATTTTCTGCCACAGGTGCAGGTGTAAAAAGCTCTGTTTTGTTCTTGCGTAAACACAAGAAAACGCAAACTGAAAAAATCATCAATCAAAAAGATAATTTAAAAGAGAAAGTAAAAGCAGACAATAAATACATTGAAACCATTGAAAAATGGGAGAAAGAAAAAAAAGAAGATATTAAGAAATTAGAAAGAGAAGCAAAGCAGAAAAATCCCAAATTCAACAAAAAAGAAATTACGGAGTTAATAAAAAACGATAAAACTAAAATCCAAAACGAGTACAAAGACAAAGTTAATTTCTTAAAAGAAGAATTGATTGAAAAATATTTTACTACCAAACAAACTACATTAGACGACTATCCTATTTTTATGGCAATCGCTGAAGATATTGGCTATGACGCAACAGGCAGAGAAACCCAAAACAATGAACTAACTGAAATAGGCAAAGAACTTTCAAAGTTTATTGCTCATATTGATAAAACGGAATTATAATGAGCAGTTACACTATTTCAAATACAAAACTAAATCACAATCGTGTTTTCATTTTGCAAAAAAGCGAATTAGAAAAACGACTTGACCCTTTTTATTATGTTCCTGAATTGGTTGAGTTAGAAAAAAAGGTTTTGTCAAAACAACCTAAAAAATTAAGGGATTACGTAAAAGGCATTGCAAGCGGAGCAACACCCAAAACAACCGAATTTGAAAAATACTATTCAGACGAACAAAATGGGATACCGTTTTTAAGAGTTCAAAACCTTTCGCCAACAGGTATTTTGGAATTTGAAGATTGTAAATATATCAATGAAGAAACACATAACGGAATGTTGAAAAGAAGCCAGGTTTCGGCAGGTGATTTATTGGTAAAAATTACAGGAGTTGGGCGAATGGCAGTTGCATCGGTTGCACCTGAAAATTTTGAAGGAAATATAAATCAACACGTTTGCGTAATAAAAACAGGTAGCAAAGAAATTAGCGAAACCCTTGCTGCTTATCTAAATTCAGATATTGCTGAAAAATTAGCAAGTCGTAGAAGTACAGGCGGAACAAGACCTGCTTTGGATTATCCTGCATTGCTTTCAATTCCGATAATTGAAGACAAAAGAATTTTAGAAATTACTAAACGAGTTGTAGAAAAGAAAAAACAAAACGAAGCAGGAGCTGAAAAACTATTATCAAGCATTGATGATTATTTACTTGATGAGTTGGGGATTAATTTGCCTGAACCACCTGAAAATACTTTGAAAAATAGAATGTTTCAAACTACAATTACTTCTATTTCATCAAATCGCTACGACCCATTTTTTCATCAAGCTAAATTTGTAGATAATATCAAAGCAATCGAAAATGGTAAGTATCCTGTCAAGGATTTAAGAGTTATTATTTCTGGTGAATTAGTTAAAGGAAAACTTCCAAAGTCAGAAGATAAAGAAGGTAATAACTCTGTTATCCAAATCAATAGTATTAACAATAACGGCACAATTTACCTTGATGACCTTCTAACTGCAAAAGATATTTTCACTAAACAGCAAAAGTTACAAGAAGGAGATGTTTTAGTAGTAATAACTGGTGCTACAATAGGTAAAATTGCACAATGGAAATACAAAGGTGAGTTCTATTTAGGTGGGGATATTGCTAAGTTTCAAACCAATGCACTTGCTGACAATTCTTTTGTGTTTCACTTTCTTAGAAGTGCACCAATGCAAACAGAGATTAAGAGAAATGTTACTGGTGCAACAAATGGGCATTTATCACCTGATGATATAAGAAGTTTCCCTATTCCAATTCCACCGCCAATCAAACAAAGTGAGATAGCCAAACATATTTCAGGAATAAGAGAACAAGCACAAAAGTTAAAAGACAAAACAGCAGAAGCATTGAAAGAAGCAAGTAAGGAAATTGAAAAAATATTAATTGGAAAATAATATGAGCCAAACATTACAAATACTACTTGGAATATTAGCAATAATTGGAGCAATTGGAGGTTTTCTAAAATGGCATTTCAGTGAGTTTAATAAAATCAAAAGCGATTTTACTAAATTAGAAAAGGAAATGGTTGCATTAAAAAGTAGAGATGATTTACAGCAACAAACCATTGACCAGTTAAATAACCTTTACCCGATTCTGCACAAAGCAATAGAAATTATAAACAAGGAAAAAAATGGACAATAGTTTAAATTTTAAACGCCTTTCTTTTCTTGGAGACAAAGTGAAGGCAGGAACAGCCAGTAAAGCTGAAAAAGATGAATTTATGTCTATGCTTTACCAAAATGGTAGCATTAACGAAAAACAATATAAAGACTACAAAGCAAACAGAAATATTGACGAAATTGTCAATGCAGCTTTGGCAGTTGGAGCAGTTTTATTAATTGGATATTTAATAAGTGAATTGTTCAATGGAAAATAGAGCCAACCCCAAAGCCATACACATTTGCAATTCGCACGAGCCAACGCTTGGCCAAAAATTGCAAAAGAGTATGTCTTGCCAACGCACAGGAAGAAATGAAAATTGTAGCAAATTTGAAAGATAATATGACTGAAAACAAGGAATGCCAGTGCCTAACAATGTATATAAGTCATTGGGCAATAGGCAGTTAAATTGAAGTTTATGAATATAAACAAACAGTATAGCAAATTGAAAGTTAGGTGTTTCAAAACGCCCAACGCCTCATATACTTACCGTTGGCGTGCATTCCCCACATCACGAAATCGAGATTAATTTCTATTGCTAACGGTGACAGAGTGCCTGAGTGTCATCAAAATACTCATTCAAATAAAATTCCATTAAATTTGAGCCGACTCTATGCAAGGCCG
>JALTUD010000656.1 GCA_027047735.1 Flavobacteriales bacterium
CGAGCGAAATTGGCAGATAGAAAGTGAATTTTTGGTTTCTTAGACGATGAATAAAAATTTTGCATAGCACTATCTATGGAAAATTTTTATGAAGACGGATAAGGAATCAAAAAACGCTTTATATCGTCTATTTCATTTCATGTTAGGGATACAATCCCTAACGCGAAGAAAATGAGCGAGAATAAAACGGAATTTAGTGTTTTTAGACGATAAACATTATATCCAAAAACAGTTGTCTTTTAAAATGTTATTTATTACATTTACAATCGTAAAAACAGAACAATTGAACACATATTTACACATATCAAGCGTCTCAATAAATTTAGCTTATTTCCTAAATCAGTACGTGTTAGTTCTTAATACGCTTGTTACAAACATTACAAAATTAGTTCGACTTGTACAAGAAGCAATAAGGAGTATAATAAGTATCGTTTTTACGAAGACAGATGTTAAACCCGATACAAATTTCATTTATTTCTATTTAGAAGTATTTCGTTCTAGGCTCTACCAATTACAGAACTCTTTAGTTATTCGCATAACACGGACAATTGAACATATTTTAATTTTTAAAGATAGAATTTGTACATCGAAAAGCGTCAGTCTCTCAACAATAATAGGAATGGCTGACCTTGACTATTACCCCTTTGGTATGGCTATGGGTAATAGGAATGGGAGTGTTGGAAATTATAGATATGGGTTTAATGGTAAGGAGATGGAAAATGAAATAAGTGGTGAAGAATGGCAAATATACGGTATGAGATTTTATTCTTTAAGACTTTTAAGATTTCCAAATGTCGATCCGCTAACAAAAAAATATCCACAATTAACCCCATATCAATTTGCTTCTAACTCCCCAATAGCAAATGTTGATTTCGATGGTTTAGAAGCTCGTATATCTATTTATGAAGGAGTCGATTCTTTTAATCATTATGTAAGTACATTTAAACGAGAGGCAGAAACAGATGCAAAAATGGTTTTTGCTTCTCGTGTTGAAAAAGTCATGACAGGTGATGAATTTATTCACATATTAAAAGAAAAGACAAAAGAAGAAGGTTCTATCGGTAGAGTTGCTATATTTTCTCATGGAGACTATAAAAGAGTTTATTTTACTTTTACATTTGACTCCGAAGGTAAGGAAGATATCTCATTCGGGATAGACAAAAAGAATCCTGCGTCAGCAACTATAGATCAATTGGTAGAAGCTATTAATGATAAATCGATAATCTTTGCCCCCGGTGCCGTAGTTATTTTCGGTGGGTGTAATACTTCAGCTGACAAATTCGGAGATAATACCCTATCAACGAATTTGTCGAAAGAGTTTACTCAACGAACAGGGGTAACAAGTATAGGTGCTACAAGTCAAACTACAGAGAAGCGTTTGCGAGTTGGGGATGTTTATCCGGTTTATGTGAGGTCGACAGAAAAATATAATGGATTCTTTGTGAAAAATGAATTAGTAAATAATACTTTACAGACTACTATTATAGGAACAGTATTAAAAGCCTATGAATATAAAGGTAGTGATCTTAAACTTAGACGTTTTGAGCCTAGAAAACCCAAGCTTATAGATTCCGATTTGTATTTATCAGATTAAATTGCTTATGAAATATCCAGGTGTTTATTTTGTTTTTTTTATTTTAATTTTCGGTTTTAACTTTATGGCTCAAAGTCAATCAAAATTTAGAATACAAAAAGCAAAAAAGGAGTTAAAAAGGATAACTAAAAATTATAACCCTAGGTGTTCTAATGGTTATGATTCGATTAATCTAATTCCTGTTAACCTTCCTCTTATAGATTCAGTAGAGTCAATTAATTTACAAAAACTATATGATAAAGCCCCTCTATTTGTAGAAGAATATGTGTTTATTATCATGCTTAAATATGATTTAGGATTAAAATCATGTGAAATTATATACATAAATTTTTATGATTATAGCAAAGATAATGTTATAGCTAAAATAGCTGTAGATTTAATAACTAATAAGTTTGGGCAAAAAGGTATTCAAAAAAACAAATTTCTTACTCCCTTTTTTGCTATTTATTATACTGAGGGAAAGTGGGTGTTTTCGAAGAAAAGAACAAATAGAAAAATAAAAAAAATAATTTCCGATATTGATTATTATGAAAGAAAATATTGGTCTTATTAAAGTTGATTAATTTATTGACTATCTCTCACTGCTATTTACATCACTAAATAGAAAAATCTACCTCTTACAAGATACACAACTAAAACAGAGATAATAGAAGCTAACTACATCTACCCGTGCTATCTCCACACCCAAAATAGAAAAAGCCGTCCCTTATAAGGGAAACTACTGACATGCAAATAATTAAACTGAAAAGACTGCTAATCCTAAAAACAAACAAAAGGAATATCACACCCTCCCCACAGGAAAAGTTGTATTCACTACACTTTCAGTCGTTCCTCCCTCTCGTTTAATTCATCGGTAGCTTTCCTTTTCGAGGATAGGAATCAAAAAAACAGTAAATCCGATTGTTTGAACAATTTTTTTCTTATATTAGCCTACAAATGGGCTGTTTAAAACTGGAAATACTAAAAAATAACAAACTTGATTTAGGGAAAATAAGCAAAAATACGCCTGCTAAAATAGTGCGAATAGACCACTTTTTGAGAACAAAAAAGGGGTTAGAAAACTATTACCCCTTTGGTATGGCTATGGGGGGGAAGATTTGGGAGTGTGGAGAGTTACCGATATGGCTACCAAGGAAGTGAAAAAGATGATGAGATTAAAGGGCAAGGGAATTATTATACAACGTTCTTTAGAGGTTTAGACCCGAGGTTAGGTAAGTGGTTGAGTGTTGACCCGAAAGCATCAAGTTTACCTTGGCAGTCGCCTTTATGTTCTATGGATAATAATCCTGTTTTATTAAATGACGTTTTAGGAGATTCTATTAAAAACAATATTAATTATGACAATACAACAACAGCTCTTAAACTATTTCTTAGTACTAAGAGTGGTTATAAGTATATTGCAAAATACGCATCAAAAGGGCAGGTGATTGAAGGATATAAATTTAACAAAGATGGAAAGTATCATAAGAAGGGGGGTGATTTGGTTTTAACTGATATCGATGCGGGAAGTTATAATGGTGGAGAAACTGTTACAAAAAGAGGTGGGGGCTATGTTTCCGATTATGGAGATGTAGGTGTTCAAAACAATGGTCGTTTTAGAATTAATGTAAATATAAATTCTAATTTGTCAGGCAATCAAGCGTATCCTGATTTGTGTAATGTTGAAGCAATTTATGGGAAAAAAGTTATCAATATAAAAAAGAAATGAAATCTTATATAGCTTCTTTAGCTCATGTTATAACTCATGAATTATTCATTCACGTAGAACTGGGTGTCTTAGATTATTTTGATAATAATAATAGATAAATCTTATACCAGAGGTATGTCTGATCACCACTATATGGCAAAATCAAAAGATGTTCTTTTTTACAAGTCTTCTAATGGTGAAATTAGACATAAAATAATTAATATTTCTGCGACAAATCTTTATTATTATCAAGGTTGGTACGTTACCAAGGCTGTTCACAGTTGGTCTGGATCTGGTGATTCTGAAAGTAAAATATGGAATAGATTTATGTATGGG
>JALTUD010000657.1 GCA_027047735.1 Flavobacteriales bacterium
TATGCTCAAAACAACAAACTTTAAGAATTTTTGAATCTTTCTTTTTTCCAATACTGTTGTTGTAAAATTTTGTAGTAACTCGTTACAACAAAAATTTTACGCCTAAGTCTTGAAAAAAATAAATTCTTCAAATTCTCCATAAAGTTTATTGCATTGAGCATAGCACCAGCTATGGAAATAAAGTATGAAGAAGTATAAGGATACTAAAAACATTTTATTGTGCTTAGATTAACTGTGTTAGGGATACCAATCCCTAACGCAAGATAAGAAATAATATCATTTAAAACCTTAAATCCGCAAATGAACTTCTATTCCAAAGCCAAACTCCGCATCATTATTGGCAATGCTCGTTTTTCGATACTCACCGTAGCTATGGCTACGTTTGCGTGTCTCAAAACTGTGCTAGACCAATACTAATGCGTATTTTGACTTTTCATTACGAAATCACTTGCGGATTTAAGGTAAAAAATGATACGAGCCTAATAAAGTGTTTTATTTTCCTTATTCATAGTAGAGGTTAATAACACCTCTACTGTACTTTCTTGGGACATTGTTCATAGGCTCTCTTTTTTTGTTTTTGAGGAGTACCCCCCCCATGAGCGTAGATAATCTCCCATAGTATTTATTGCTAAAACAACACCTTATTCTCTTTCTACTAACTCTTTTACAGCTTTACGAGTCCATAAAGCATAGGGTAACTTTAATTGGTCAGGCATTACATCTGTTATCATTTTTTGTGTTAATTTCTCTTGTTGATTGTTTCGTAGTTTTTTATCCTCCTATTTTACGCCTCTAACTTTATCTTTTAAGCCTTTTATGCCCCATTGGCTTTGAGTTTTTTTACCCAATTTGTTATTGTATTTTGATTAACACCTAATATTTCTGCAACTTTTTTCTTTTGTATTCCAGATTTAACTAATCTTATTACTTGCTTCCGAATGGTGTTTCTTGTGTTTGAATCTGCACTTCTAAAATCTGTTTTTTCCATAGTTGCTAAGGTGCGGATTTATTTCGATTAAAACCAATTATAATAAAAGGGGCCCAAAATAAATTATTAGCAGACCTACGACTATGAATATTCCATATAATAGATTTAGTATATCTGTTATCGTTATATGATATTGGTAATGGCTCATAATCAATATAAATAGTGACCACTCTAATACACTGAGACCTATTACTTCCCAATTCCAACACTTAAAACAAGGCCAATGAAAATTTGGTTTTGAAAACTTATCTACCGGTTTATTTTCAGAGAAAGGTAATAGTGCTACTGTGTTTACGTTTTTTGAACTTATATTTCTTTTTATTTTTGAGGCTTTAAAGAGGTGAGAATAATTATTAGATAAGTTATTTTTTATTTTTTTCTCTTGCTTATAATTTTTCTTATAATTCTTGTTTTTATAGTTTCTTTTTATTTCATTCTTATTAGATTTAAATGAATTATTTTTCTTTAGTTTAATCGTTTTTTTTACGATTTTATTTTGCTTACTTTTCTTTGGTTCAATATTGCTTTTTGTGATTTCTTTAGGTTTGTTCTTTCTCTTGTTAACATTTTTTTTATTAGAAGAATAAAAACCTTTATTGTATTTTCTTTTCTGTAATAAATTACTAGAAACTACATTGTTTGATGTGCTACAAGAAGTAATTATTGTTACTAATAAAAGAGTTAATGCGAATGTGTTTGCTAATCTTTTCATTGTTTATTTTTTTTATTGTTATTATTTTTTGACAATGCAAACTTATAGGAAGTATTGAGGCGAACAAGGATAAGTTTTTGTTATAACTTATTTTAGTAAACTTAGTAAGTAATTGAAAATAAGTTTTTAGTACGTAAATAACTTATTTGTTAATATTTGATTTTTATGATAGTCTAGATACGGATTAGCACTAGTCACGCACCGTTTTGATACACACAAGCGTAGCTATAACCACCAGAGAGTATCGAAAAATGAGTATTACTGGTATTAATGTGGAGTTTAGCTTTGTAATAGAACTTCACTTGCTAATTTAATGAAAAGAGCAAAATATCAATTTAAATGATATAATAGAAGGTTTATGGCCTTGGGATAGAAAACCAATGAATACAGGCTAAAAAGAGCCTTTGCCAAAACATTAAAAGATCAACCTAGTTCGTTTCCGTATCCCAAACTTGGGCAGAGATAACAACACCGTTTTTAAAGTAAGTGGTTGCCCATCGGGTAGCTACCTTTTTGTACTCATCTCCTTTGTTGCCATGAACAACTATTCGAACTGTTGTAACTTCGTACACATCTCCGTTTTTATCTTTTCTTTGAAAAGTTTTTTCGGTTACGCCTTCCGGAAATTGACTGGCTAAATAGTTTCTCATTTCATCGGTAAACTTGGTGGGTTTTTGAGCTTTTATCTGTTCTATGTCATCCATTCGATTATCGACTCGATTGATAGCTTTTTCTGTTGTTGCAATATCCTGATTTTCCTTTTTGTTTTTATAAGCTTCAACTTCTTTTATAATTTCACTATTAACCTCCTGAATTTCTTCTTGTTCTTTTTCTCGTTCTTGTGTTAAAACTTCTGTGGCTTCTTCTACTTCTAATGTTTTTTCAATTGCTTGCTCAGATTCCTCTAGTTGTTTTCGCGTTTCTGTTTCTTTAAAACTTTCACTGCCATACATTACTTCATAGGTAGATTCTTGAGCTTCCTTGTCTTTTTCAAATTGTTCAAACGTTAATTCTTTTTTATATGCTTCAACCTCTTCAACCAATTCTTGTCTTGGTATATCTGCTTCTTGGTTGATTTCTTCAAAACGATCAATCAATTGCTCTTTGTTTTCATAATTGTTATATGTAAAATTTTCAGATTCTTGTTCCTTTTCAAAGTCTGCATTTGCTTTCTCGTTAATATAACTTTCAATATCCGGAATGTGCTCTTTTTGTTGGTTGTCTAATTCTATCGTAGCAACTTCTCGTTCAGTATTATATTCCGTACTTGCCTCGTAAACGGCATTTGTTCTGTCTTTGTTCTCAACAGTAGATTCAAATGTTGCGTTTTCTCTTTCATTTATATAGGTTTCTATTTCCGGTACATGTTCTCTGCTTTTTTCCTCTAAAGATATAGTTGCTTGCGTATGATCTGATTTAAACTCCTCTTTTGCTCGGTTTACATCATAAGTAATTTCTTTAGATTGTTCTTCTTTTTTGTAAGACTTGTTGGCGTGTTCTTCTTTATAGTTTTCAAATTCAGGGATATGTTCTTTACTTTTTTCATCCAGTCCTTGTTGTTCTGTTGTCAACTGCTCTTTGTATTTTTCTAATTCCTCATTTGTTTTATCACTAAAATCAGTATCACTCGAACTCTTTTTCGATTCTTTTTCAAAAAGCTCCTCTTTCATGTTTTCAGAAGCTATATCTTTTCTGTTTTCTTCGTTAATCTTACTTTGTTGCAAAATGTTATCAGCATCACTTTCTTGTAAATCACTAACTTCTTCTCCATATTGAGCGAAATTATATTTAGGAATATCATCCGGATTGGTTGGTTTTACTTTTTCCTCAACAACGGTAACCGGTTCAATTTTCTTATTCATCAATTTATTAATTTCCTCTATTCTTTTTTGAGGATAAGATTCATTAG
>JALTUD010000658.1 GCA_027047735.1 Flavobacteriales bacterium
GATGAAATGTCTGCCTTATCGGATTCTTTTCAAGATAATCTGTTAGCTCCACCGGTTTATACACGTCCTGCAGATTATAATGGATTGAAAGTTCCTGAAATTTTGTTGAGTGGGCACTCACAAAAAACAGAAGATTGGAGATTAGAAGAATCCATCAAACGCACAAAAGAAAGAAGACCCGATTTACTTAGCGATGATGAAGAATAAAGAATATTGAAGAAAAGTATGTATTATTTACCCATAGAATATCATCAACCTTTGTTTCGTCCGCCAAGCGAGGGGAATTCTCTTATTTTACAAGTTACCTTGGGTTGCAGTAATAACGAGTGTGCATTTTGCGAAATGTATAAAACCAAAAAGTTTACGGTTCGAAAAAGGGAAAAAATAAAAGAGGAAATCCAAAAAGTTAAGCAATTAAGGGTTCCGGTGCAGAAAGTTTTTTTGGCAGATGGAGACGCTTTTGTTTTATCAACAAATCGCTTGTTGGAAATTTGTAAAGATATAAATGATAGTTTCCCTTCAATTAGAAGGATTTCAGCTTATGCCCTACCCTCAAATATAAACAGCAAAAGCATAGATGATTTGGTTGAATTAAGGAAAGCAGGGATAACTCTTTTATATATCGGTATCGAATCAGGAGATGATGAAGTTTTAGCATCGGTTTCAAAAGGAGAAACGTACACATCGACGAAAGAAGCATTACTAAAATTAAAAAAAGCCGGAATAAAAGCATCGGTTATGGTGCTTACGGGGTTAGGAGGAAAAAAATACAGTAAGCAACACGCCTTTCAATCAGCAGAGTTGATAAATGAAACTCAACCGGAATATATATCTACACTGGTATTGAGTTTTCCTTATGGGATAGAAAAATTCAGGAAAGAGTTCAAAGGAGAATTTATAGAAATGAATCAAAAAGAGTTATTGGAAGAATTGAGATTGTTTATACAAAATATTGAACTTAAAAATAGTATATTCAGAAGCAATCACGCTTCTAATTATTTGGTTTTAAAAGGACGACTAAACCAAGACAAAGAAAAGCTATTAGGGCTAATTGATGGTGCTTTGGAAGGAAAAGTGTTTTTACGACCTGAATGGGTTAGAGGACTTTAATTTTTTTATTATCTTAGAGCCGAAAAATAAAACTAAAGAAATGAAAAAAACGATATTTTATATGAGTTTGGCAATTGCAATGATGTCATGCAGTGAACCAAGCGAAGAGGAAATGAAAGGGGCTGCAACAGAGTTATGCAATTGCATGAGTAGTCGTAAAGAATTAAGAGAAGAAAGTGATTATGCTGAGTCTGATGATATGGATATTGTAGATTTTGGTTTTTGTGCTGTAGAAGTTGAAGGACGAAATATAAATACTAAAAGTGATAAATTTGTAAAAATTGTAAAAGAAAGTTGTCCTGATATTGCAGAAATTCAACAACGTTATATAGAGGCGTCAAAAAAATAATTAGAGGTGCCCCAAAATTATTTTTTTACTTTTTTTAGGAAAAATCCGTTTGTTCGGCTTTTGATTCCTTTGGTTTTGGGAATAGTTTTAGGTTATTATTATGCCGTTGATAGGTTTGTTTTAGAAGGGGTTTACATTGTATGTTTACTATTTGCTCTCGGTATTTTTTATAGGGAAAATTACCGAAGAAAAAGAGGGCACTACACTTATTGGTTTGCTTCTTTTATCTATCTTGGATTGTTTGCTTTGGGTGCAGATTTGTCTCGTCGTCAAATTGAATTGAAAAGTACGGAAGAAGAACTCATAGAGAGGGCTTATGTAAAAGCGGTTATATTAGAATCTCCTACATCAACCAAGTGGGGAAGTAAAACAGTTACCCAATTAACAGAACAAATAACAAAAGGAGAAAAGAAAAGACTTAAAAGTAAAGTTAATCTTCATTTTGAAGATAGTGTACAACATCTTCGTGCAGGAGATGTTCTGATTTTTCCTACTGAGAAATTAAAAAAGATAAACACAGGTTATACTATTCCCTATCAATTTAATTATAACCGGTATTTAGTTGATAAGGGAATTTATTACTCCGCCGTTTTAGGTGTAGAATCATGGGTAAAACAGAGTCATTCTTTTTCGTTATATGCTTTTGCTCAGGAACTTAGAACTACTTTATTGAATAAATTTCAGGAAAATGGATTAAAAGGACAAGAATTAGGCATTGTAAGTGCCTTAGTTTTGGGCGATAAGCAGTTTTTAGATAAACAAACCAAAAGTGATTATGCAGATGCAGGAGCCATGCATGTTTTGGCGGTTTCAGGTTTACATATTGGTATTGTTTATCTATTTTTAACTTCCTTTTTTAATTTATTAACGGGGCGTAAAAGGAGAAAATTACCGGAAACCGTTATTATTCTTTTAGGAATATGGTTTTTTGCTTTTATAAGCGGGTTAAGTATATCGGTAATTCGCTCGGCAATTATGTTTACAGTATTGGCTATTGGAGGTTTATTCAAAAGGAATATAAGTGTTTATAACACAATTGCTTTCTCTGCTTTTGTACTCTTATTATATAAACCAAGTTATCTTTTTGATATAGGGTTTCAGTTAAGTTATGCGGCAGTACTTGGAATTGTTGTTTTCTATCCTACGGTAAATAATTGGCTTACTTTTAAGTCTAAAATTGTAACAGCTTTATGGGAGTTAACAGCCGTATCTTTAGTCGCTCAAATTGTTACATTACCATTGGTTTTATTTAGTTTTCATCAAATTCCGTTGTATGGAATATTGTCCAATTTGTTCGTTGTATATTTAGCAAGTATTCTTTTGATATTGACCTTAATATCCATTGCTTTTGTGTGGTGGCTACCCGTCTTTAAAACGCTCTTATCGGTTATAGGGTTTTTCGCAGACGGTTTAAATTATTTGACATCATTTGTTGCTCATTTACCGAAGGCTGTATTAGGAGGATTGTATATAAATTTAGAAGAGGTGTTTTTACTTTATATTGGAATTATAGCGATATTATTATTTGTTAAAACTCATAAAACAGGATGGTTACCTTTATCTCAGATTGCTTTTATTTTATTACTGGTTTTTATTCATTTTGAAAATTATAAAATAAAGACACATACATATTTGACGATAGAAAAAAGCGATAAAGCATTAAATATCAACATACTGAAAGAGGGAGTAAACTTATTTTATACAACTGAACAAAACCCTAAAAGACTTCATTATTTATTTAGAAAGTACAAAAACTACTGGGAAGCACATCAATCTCCCCCGGCTGAAGTGATAACCTTGCATAATGATAGAAATTATTTGCTTCATTTGGATAGAAAGAAATATGCAATTGTAAATACTTTGGAAGGACAAAAGAAATTTGAACAAGCAGATTGTTTATTGTTGAATGACGTAGAAGAGGGAGGGCTGAAATATTTGTTCCCAAACAGTGAATTTATTGTGATGAATCAAAAACGTTTTCTTTCTTTGGAATTGGAGTAAAACTAAGTTACACCACTAAAACATTAAATTAAATACCATTTAGCAACATTCATAAATTATTCCTACATTTGAGTGATTGCTCCATCAAAATTGATTCAAAACACTTAACCAACAAAACCATGAAAAAGATTTT
>JALTUD010000659.1 GCA_027047735.1 Flavobacteriales bacterium
TGAATTTTAGTTTCTTTAGACAATGAAGAAAATATTTGCATAGCCGAGCTATGGAAATATTTTATGAAGCAGGATAAAGGAAATAAAAACACTTTATGTACTTCTATTCAGCACGTGTTAGGGATACGATCCCTAACGCAAAACTAAAATAAATTCACCCCATCCAATACAACCACTCCCCTCTTAACTCCAGTTTACTATCAAAATTATTCGTATATAACTGACCTGTTCCCAATCCTTGCGGTAAGGGATTATTAAACGTAGAAGTAAATTGAGCAATGGCATTCAGTCCTATATTAGACTCCAACGCAGAAGTTATCCACCACGGGATTCCTAACTCTCCTGCGACACTTATCCATTCTCTCGTCCCTCGAAAACCACCAATTAAAGAAGGTTTTAAAATAATGTATTGAGGAAGAACAGTCTCTAATAATTTTCTTTTTTCTTTCAACTCAATCACCCCGATTAATTCTTCATCTAAAGCAATATCCAAAGGAGTAACTTCACATAACTTTTGCATATCTATCACTTGCCCTGCTTTAATTGGCTGTTCTATACTATGCAAATCCATTTGAGATAAAATTTCTAACTTATTTTGAGCATCTTCAACGGAAAAAGCTCCATTGGCATCAACTCTAAGCTCTAATTCCTCCTCCGAGTATTTATCCCGAATACCTTTCAGTAATTCTATTTCATCCCAAAAATCAATTGCACCAATTTTTAATTTTATACAGCTAAATCCATTTTCTAACTTTTGTCGAATTTGTTTCAACATAAACTCCTTCTCTCCCATCCATATCAATCCGTTAATTTTAATCGGTTGTTTATATTTCACAAAGGGAGAAATTGGAAAATAAATCTGCTTTCCACCGTTTCTTAAATCTAACAAAGCCATTTCTATCCCAAAAAACAACGATGGAAAAAACTTTAACTCCTCAGCCAATACATCTTCATCCGTAAAACGATTGATATGTGCACACGTCCATTTTAACTTATCTTCAAATTCGGGAACATCATCAATACTTAACCCTACTAATGGATTGCACTCCCCTATCCCCTTGACTTCGGGATATTCCTCATTCCAAACCGTAACAATCCATATTTTTTTCTCTTTCAAAACACCTCTTGAAGTACCACCGGGTTGTTTAAAAATTAACGTATGAGAAAAATAATCAGCCTTCAACATAATATTGCTTATGATGGTTTAATCAACTTCGTCCTTCTATCGGAAAAGAGTCCGTTATAAACCAAAGAAACTTCAAAACCACCAATCGTATTAGAGGCTTTACTTAATTTCGAAATGTTAGCATCATAACTTAAACCCACCCTAAAACGCTTGAAGCTCATACCTCCGGTAATCACTATTGCATCTCCTACGCGGTAATACATCCCCACATCGAAATAAGACTCTACGGAAAACTGCGTAAACCGGCTACCTTCGTTTAAATATTGTCTAAACACTCCTCCCAATAATATTTCTCTATGTTTTCTTTGCATCGTATATAATAGCTTAGGGATAAAACGTTTTAAAGAAATTCTATTTCCTATTTTAATTTCATAAGAGGCATGACCTACAATCTTAGGTGCTAATTTTTCATTCGAAAAAATCCCTCTTTTCGGACTATTCAAATGATAACCGGCTATTCCCATTGTAAACCGATTATCCCAACCTTCATTTTGTAATAGAAGGCCCGTATTTATATCAATATAAGCTGATTTTCTATTAGCAAAAGTTTCCTGAGAAGGTAAAGATGCATCGTATTTATGACCAACAAACTGCGTATCCCAACTTAAATCGTTCATTGTTATTGTCTGTTGGTTATATGCACCTTGCATCCCGAAAGACAATTTAGTGTCAAAAGTAATCTGTTGAATGGCTGAAACGGCAAAACTAAACTGATTTTGAGCTAATTTACTCGTACCAACTTTATCGCTAAAAAAACCGAGTGCAATACCAACATCCGACAATCCTTTATTGCTTTTCTTGTTTAAGATATTCATATCTCCCGCAAAAGAAACTGTACTATATGGAGTGCTAATGGTCATCCATTGATTACGATAATTATTGGCTATCCTAAAATCCCCCTTCATAACTCCCGCATAAGCAGGGTTTAAAGTCGTTACATTGACATCATACTGTGAGAAATGTATATCCTGTGTCTTTCCTGAAATGGTAAAAAACAAAATGATAATTCCTATTATAACTATATATCTCGACATATTTTTTCTTTTTGGATTCAACGAACTAATGTTACATCGCCTTTTAATCGTTTGGAACTTCCATTAACTTCTGCTTGAAGATACCAAGAATAAACTCCTTCCAATGCTTTTTTTCCTTTTATCAATCCGTCCCAACCTATCGTTTTATCCGTTGATTCAAATACTTTTCTTCCTAACCTGTCATATACAACAAATAACATATCATCTATATACCCCCTTGCGTACAATACGTCATTTTTACCATCTCCATTTGGGGAAAAAGCAGAAGGCACAAAGACCTCATCTACCGGTAAAATTTCCACTTCTTGATAACTCGTATCGCTACATAAAAAAGAATTAAAAACAACTAACTGCACATTAAAATGTCCCGAATCTGCATACGGATGACTTACATCATAATTTACTATATCGGTTTCTCCATCGTCAAAATCCCACTCCCATGCCGAAGCGTCTGTACTATTGTTTGTAAAATCAATTAAAGGATTTAGAACATCTGTAGATGTTGGTGATAAACTAAAGTCAGAAACAGGTAACGGGAAAACAGTTATCAAAGCCGTTTTTGTTATCGTATCTTTACAACCTTGATTGTTCCCTACAATTAAAGACACGTCATAAGTTCCGGTTGTTTCAAAGCAATGTTCCGGATGTTGTACCACACTTTCACCGTAACCATTTTCAAAACTCCAATTCCAATAATTTAACGGTACATCATCGAAAGATTGATCAGTAAATTGTACGCATAGCGTAGGACAACCTCCCGTTGTATCTTGAGCAAACTGAGCGGTAGGCTTTCCAAGAACATCTACACTAAAAGTAACACTATCCACACAACCAAAATCGGAAACGACACGCAAAGTAACCGGATAACTCGAAGCAATTTGATATTGATTAAACGGATTTTCTTGTGATGAGATATTCCCATCTCCAAAACTCCAACCATACAATACATTGTTTCCACTAGGAATGGTTGAAGTATTTACAAAACGAGTAGGCCCTTCGTTAACACACACTGTTGATGCGGAAAAACTAACAGTCGGTAATGGATGAACCGAAACAGTTTGCGTACTACTAGATGTACAGCCATTGTTACTTAAAACTTCTAAGGTTACATCAAAATCCCCATAAGTCGGATACAAATGGTCTGCGTTTTGAGTAGTATAATCTATATTTTCGTCATTATTAATATCCCATGCCCAACCAACTATATTATCGGGCAAAGGGATGGTTGAATTATCAATGAAATGAACCGTATCTCCTTGACAAACATCTGAAAAAGTAAACGAAGAAACCGGTCGTTCGTAAATCGTAATGGGTTGTTGAAGCGTATCTGAACACCCGTTTGCATCAACAACTATTAATTCGGTTG
>JALTUD010000660.1 GCA_027047735.1 Flavobacteriales bacterium
TTAATCTAAGCACAATAAAATGTTTTTAGTATCCTTATACTTCTTCATATTTTATTTCCATAGCTGGTGCTATGCAAAGAAAATATTCATCGTCTAAGCATACTAAATTCCATTTTCTTTGCACTTATCTCAACTGCGTTAGGGATAGAACGGCGTGTTTGAACTCCTTTTGTGTTGTTGCACTTATGCAACACAAAAGAGTGAGTAGTGATAGCCCGACCATTACGGCGTTAAAAAGTGGTGTAGTGCAACGAAACTGCTTTTTTATGCCGTAATGGGAACGCCCTAATCATATAGAACTAAAAATCTATTTCATTTTAAAAAGAAAAAAGTACCTTTGCGGAAAATAAAACTTAAAACATAAAATAATGAGCTTAGTAAACGTTGGAACAGTGGCTTTTGATGCTATTGAAACCCCTTTCGGAAAAACCGATAAGATTATTGGAGGAGCTTGCACTTATATTAGTTTGGCAGCTTCATATTTTACAAAACAAGCAAAAATCGTTTCGGTGGTTGGTGAGGATTTTCCTCAAGATGTGTTGGATATGTTTAAGGAAAAAGATATTATCACCGAAGGGCTTCAAGTAAAAAAAGGGGAAAAAACGTTTTTTTGGTCGGGGAAATATCATAACGATATGAACAGCAGGGATACGTTGGATACGCAACTGAATGTTTTGGAAAATTTTGACCCGATTATTCCGGATAGCTATCAAGATTGCGAGTATTTGATGTTAGGAAATTTGACGCCTGCGACTCAATTAAAAGTAATTCAACGCTTGAAAAACAGACCTAAATTGATTGTATTGGATACGATGAATTTTTGGATGGAAGTGGCTATGGATGATTTGAAAAAAGTGATTCAAGAAGTAGATGTTTTGACGATAAACGATGAAGAAGCTCGTTTGCTTTCGGGTGAATATTCGTTGCGTAAGGCGGCTCGTAAGATATTGACAATGGGGCCTACAACCTTGATTATTAAAAAAGGAGAACACGGAGCTTTGTTGTTTAATGAAGAAAAAGTATTCTTTGCACCGGCTCTTCCTTTGGAAGAAGTTTTTGACCCGACAGGTGCGGGTGATACATTTGCAGGTGGGTTTATCGGGCATTTGGCGGCTACCGGAGATTTATCTTGGGAGAATATGAAAAATGCTATCATTATGGGGTCGGCTATGGCTTCGTTCACCGTAGAAAAATTCGGTATCGAACGTTTAAGAGATTTAACGATGGAGGAAATTGCCGATAGAATTAATGAATTTGCGGAATTGACTAACTTTTCATTGGAATTTCCCGCTGTGGCAGAGCAGTAAGATGAGATTAACTTTTTAGAGAAAGAGGAATTTACGAATGTGTAATTTCCTCTTTTTTTGTTTGTCGGAATTATGCAACAAAATATTACAGGCTTATATCTGAATCATATAAATTACGGCGATACGAGTGTAATTGTACGACTATACACAAAGGCGTACGGTACAGTTTCATTTATCGTTAAAGGGATTAAGCGAAAAAAAGGCGGATTGGCTTTGTTGCAACCTTTTCATTACATTGAATTGACGTCAAACTTTAAACCCGACAGAGAACTGAATTTCGGAAACAAAGTAAAATTGTATAAACCAACACAAACGATTACATCGGATATAAGAAAAACAACCGTAGCTATTTTTCTGACCGAAGTTCTTGCAAAAACACTACAAGAATCTGCACCGAATGAACCCCTGTATGAAAATTTAGAAGATTTAATTGCTTATTTTGATGAGGAAGAATTTTCTTCCGTATTTCATCATTTGTTTCTGGTTCAGTTGATTAAAGGTTTGGGAATTATGCCTAATTTGGGGAACAACCAAAGCATTGATTTGTTTAACATCGAAACAGGGTCGTTTGAGCGAATTACACAACCTCAAAATATACATTTTTCACAAGAGGAATCTTTAGCTTTTAAAACTTTGTTAGGCACGAATTTTGCTAATAATACGACTTTACAAATAAAAAACAGCGTAAAAAAAAGTTTGTTAAAAAAAATGGTGAAATACATAGCGTTTCAAATGGAAATCCCTAGGGGGAGTATCCGTTCCATAGAAGTGTTGGAGTCTGTATTTAATCGTTGATAATAGAGTCGATATGAGAGGTAGTTTGATTATTGTTGTGTTGATGATTTTATTTTTCAGCAGTGTAGTATCCGCCCAGCAAATAAGAATTTTCAATAAATACCTCGAACCAATTGAAAATGTGGAATTGGTTTCCCTAAAAACAGGAGATGCTGTTTATACCAATGAAAAAGGAACAGTAAACATTAAAAAGTTCTCGCCAAAGGACACCTTATTAATCCTTCACCCCAACTACGAACCGCTTAAACTTTCACTGAGGGTTATTCTGGAAAAGTTGCACAATGATATTATGCTTCATTACAAAACCATTTTTTTGGATGGTGTAGAAGCTACTGTAACGGTTAGAAACAGAAGAAAGAAGGAAGCCACAAGACCTATTCAATTAGATGTGTTGGACAATGAAGATTTGCATAAAATAGGAGCTCAAACCTCGGCGGAAGTTTTAGAAGAAGCATCAGGAGTATTATTGCAAAAAAGTCAAGCCGGAGGAGGTAGTCCGATTATTAGAGGTATGGAAGCCAACAAAGTCCTGTTGGTGGTAGATGGAATAAGAATGAATAACGCCATTTATCGTGGCGGACATTTACAGAACAGCATAACAATTGACAACAATATCTTGGAACAAGTTGATGTATCCTATGGTCCCGGCTCTGTTATTTACGGAAGTGATGCTCTGGGCGGAGTTATTCATTACTATACCAAAAATCCTACTATTAGAAATGACAGCGTATTTAATGTAAACGGAGTTTTAAGCTCGTCATACACTTCGGGCAACAAAGGAAAAGTAGTTCATACGGATGTTTCTTTAGGAAAAGGAAAATGGGGAAGTTTGACCTCGGTAACCGCAAAAGATTTAGGAGATGTAACTATGGGAAAACGCCGAATTTTCGGAAATTACCCGACTTGGGGCAAGGTTTATCATCGCAGGTTGTTTCTTAATGGAGTTGATTCTATGATTGTCAATACAGACACCAACACTCAATTAAATACAGGTTATCAACAGTTGGATTTATTACAAAAAGTAGTTTTTCAGCCTAATGAAAAAGTATCCTTTACCTTAAATACGCAATATTCCAATTCATCAAATATCAATCGCTATGACCAATTGACCAAGTATAAGAATAATCAATTCAAATATGCCGAATGGTACTATGGGCCTCAAAAACGCTTATTATCGGCACTCACAACCACAATAAAAGATTCCTCCGGGCGTTTTTTCGAGAACGCCAACATTATTGCTTCTTTTCAGCACTTGGAAGAAAGTCGTATAACACGAAAATTCAAGAAAAAAAATAGAATTACACGTTTGGAAAAAGTAAACGTAGGTGCTTTAAATTTAGATTTTTCAAAACGTACAGGCTACAAAATGCAATTATTTTACGGGGCAGAATTTACGCACAACGATGTAAATTCTCAAGCCTCAAGTTTTGATATCAGCACAGAAAATACAACAAGGG
>JALTUD010000661.1 GCA_027047735.1 Flavobacteriales bacterium
TCATAGAATGGCAACGGGTTGGCTTTGTTCACGGTGTTATGAATACCGATAATATGTCAATACTCGGACTGACTATTGACTATGGTCCTTATGGTTGGCTGGAAGAATACAATCCAAATTGGACACCTAATATCACGGATGCAGAAGGGCGAAGATATAGCTTCGGAAACCAATACTCAATAGCTTTATGGAATTTAACTCAATTGGCTAATGCTATTTATCCGCTTGTAGAAGATGTAGAGGCATTAAAAACAAAATTGCGACTTTTCAAAGAGCAATATCAAGAGGAGTACCGGACAATGATGTTACGCAAATTGGGGATAGAGAATACTCAAAAAGGAGATTTTACTTTAATCGAGGAATTAAAACTCAATATGGAAAAAAGTAAAATGGATATGACCTTATTTTTTAGAAACCTTAACAAATTTGATAAAAACAATAGTCTGCAACACCTCAAATATTTAGCCGATAACAGCTATCTATCCAACAAAGATTTTATCAAGCAAAAAGAAGCGTGGGAAAAATGGTTGGAAAAATACGCTTCAAGAATAATAAACATTGATGAAGCCAAGAGAATAAAAATCATCAATTCAACCAATCCAAAGTATATTCTGAGAAACTATATGGCACAGATGGCTATAAAACAAGCCGAAAAAGGTGATTATTCGTTGATAGACACATTCTATCGTTTACTAAAATATCCCTATGAGGAACAAAAAGAATATGAACGTTGGTTTGCTAAAAGACCCAAATGGGCAGATAACGAAATAGGAAGTTCAATGTTGTCTTGCAGTTCATAATCTTGAAAACTGAATCCATTACGAATAAAAAAAGCGTGAACCAAAATATGTTCACGCTTTTTTATATCAACTATATTTCTTCTCTATTTCCGCATAACAGTAACCGTTCCGGTACAATCAACCCCTCCCTCTTTGCCGCATTTATCTTCATCTTCAGGAATCAAAACATAGTAATAAGTCCCTTCTGAAACATCTTTACCATTCATGTTCTTACCATTCCAATCATTTTTATAATCATCCGATTGGTAAACAATTCTTCCCCATCGATTATAAATGATTATTTTAGTATTCGGATTATATTCTAAATTAGTAACGACAAAGTAGTCATTTTGCCCATCTCCATTTGGTGTTATAACATTAGGTATAAGAATCTCACAACCAACAATTTCGACATTTACAGATGCTGATTGTGTTTGATTACATGCATCCACTACCGAAACAATATAATCTCCGGGTAACGGATTAGGAACCAACAACTGATTAGACGAAGTATCGCCGCTAGCACCAACAGGCAATTGCCAATCTATATTATAGGGAGAAAACCCTCCGGAAATAACAGGAGAAAGCAACAAAGGATCTCCTAAACACAAGGGATTATTGAAATCTAATACAACAGAAAGAGGATTAACTATAACAACAACTTTTACACTATCGTTTACAACAACACCACAAGCATCGGTCATAGTCAAATAATACATAGTTGTAGAGGTAGGCGAAACTAAAGCCGTAGAAGCATTACTTCCCGTACTCCAAGAATAAGAAACAGGTTGAGCCCCACCGGTAGCATTTGCATCTAATAAAACAAAGGAAGAACCACAAAGCGAAGTGTCATTCATATGAGCCTCCAATGGTGGAGCAAGATTAAAGCTAACTACAACGGTATCGTAGCCCGAACCTACATTACAAGTATCATAAGCAATAACCGTATAAGTAGTATTTTGATTATTCGGATGCACATAAATAGAATTTCCCGTTTGTCCGGTATTCCATTGATAAGTATATCCCGATATTCCACCCGAAGCAGATGCGGTTAATAACAGAGAATCAACAGGACACGTAAATGTAGTATCATTACTTGCTGTAACCGTAAATTGATAATCTTCTATAATATACAAAACACCGGAGGTTACAACAGTATCCCCACAAGGCGTAATCGTATATACATTAATCAACAGCTCTTCCGTACCTTCAACAATACCATCGTTTATTGTAGAAACATTCATCGTAACCGTATCTTCTCCCGCAGGAAAGAAAATACTATCCGGAATATGCACATAATCCACACCATTAGTTGCTGTACCTAATATATCAATATCAATCGTTAAATCTCCCGCTGTATCGGGTCTGACAAATGTAAACAAAGCATCCACACATCCTTCTAATACCGCAGTGTCACCGACAATTGTATTTGTAGAAGATACAGCCGAAACATTCACTTCGATAGCATCCGAAGAAAAACTACCACCTTCTATGAATACTCCGGAATCAAACGCTCCATCTCCTGCATCTCCGATAGCCAATTTAATATGATATGTTTCATTACACACAACCGCTGCTTTCACTTGTAACACAACCGTACTACCGTCGTACTCATAATTATTCGTAGTATTAGGCGTATAAAAAACACTATAACTAGTCCAATTCGGATCAATTGCAGTGCAAGTACTACTAGCACCATTTACTCCGGCAACACCGGGATTTATCGTATTAATGGATACAGGTGTAGAAGTAAAAGTAGATGGATTGGAAGGATTAGGCACTAATGCTAAATTCGTAGCCGAATAATTTCCTCCGGCAGGATTAGTTCCGGTAAGAAAAAAACCAAAAGCATCATTTACATTAGCACAAACATACTCCTCATACTCTTCAGAAGCAAAAACATAGTTAAACTTGATTGTATCTCCCGTAGGCACAAAATCAAATTCAACCACGCATTCATCAAAGATAGAATTTGGAGTAATACTTTGTAAATCAACATCAGTTCCCGGTAAACCCGTTCCCCCAAGAGAAGTACCTCCTCCAATATTTAACATCGCTGCCATTTGTACATTTCCTGACCCCAGTATAATACCGTTACTCAATCCTATATTCGAATTTGGATCAGAAAATGACCCTACTTGCTCATTTACAATATTTCCTGCACCTCCATTAAATTGTACATTTGAAATCGTAACACCCGAACCCACCAATACATTTTGAATATACTGTTCAACAGTCATCGTATTATTTACAGAGAGTTGAGAAAATCCTAAAAAAGGAAACAACAAAAGAACAACTATAAAGAGTTTTTTCATAATCACATTTATATTTATGCAGACTAAATTCATTACCGATAGGTTGCACGAAAGTATAAAAAATCATCTAAACTAAGTTAACCAACAAGCTTATACCATTTTAATGTTTAAATGGTATTAAAGGTTAATATCATTAATACTTGGGCGTTCCCCTTATATACAAAAAACAATATACCGCTATCGCTATACATTGTTTCTGTATATAAGGGTCGGGCTATCACTACTCGCTTTTTTTGCTTGCAAACAGCAAGCAAGCAAAAAAGAGCTCAAACACACCGTTCTATCCCTAACGTGTGTAAAAAGAGTGATAAGAAAATGAGTTTTAGTTTCTTTAGACGATGAAAAAAATCTTTGCATAGCACCCGCTATGGAAATATTTTTTGAAGAAGTATGAAGGAAATAAAAACATTTTATAGTGCTCTTTTTATACAGGTTAGGGATACAATCCCTAATGCGAGTGAAATTAGCGAATAGAAAGTGAATTTTTGGTTTCTTAGACGATGAATAAAAATTTTGCATAGCCTCAGCTATGGAAAATTTTTATGAAGACGGATAAGGAATCAAAAAACGCTTTATATCGTCTATTTTGCTCGTGTTAGGGATACCAATCCCTAATGCGGGACAGGTGAGTGCAAAGAAAACGGAGTTTAGTTTTCTTAGACGATAAAAAGATTCTTTTGCATAACTCTCCTGCTATGTAAATTCCAACTAACTCAATAATACAACATTGATAATCAAATAATTATAAAACCATCAATATTTCTACGTTAGCTAAGAAACTCAACTATTTTTTACAATCACTTAATGATTTTGAAAAAATATTGTATTAAACAAAAAAAGGGAGATGCAAATGCACCTCCCCGAAAAAATCAGTTGCTAAAAGCAACTATTTATTTGACTACCCCGCTACAAATATACGAACATTATATCGATAAAATAAAACTTTTCGCCCTACCCGGCTTTTATCCAATTATGAAACACAAAAACCCAAAAAAATATAATTTCGGTTAGTCCCAATAACAATAAACAACTTATAAAAAACACAATTCGATAAAACTATAACTTAACAAACCTTCTGTTCTGTATAACATAACCATAGTTTACAGAAAAATTCCAAGGAGAAACAGGTTGTGCATCATAATAATTAACCGCAAGTGTTAAAGGACCAATCATTGAATTAACAACAAGTTTTGTACTTGCCATGTACCTATAATTGGAAAAAGTTACCTGATAATCATAATAAGGGACATGTGCCAAACCATCTTTTATAAGAACATTAGGTCTAAAAATATAGAGTTCCCCTCTTAAATCAATATTATCATTAATTGGAGTAATTAATTTTGCTCCAACTCCAACATAACTATCGGAAGCATAAGTAGGATAATACAAGGTCTTACTTTCCGGAAAAGGTCTATATATCGGACTGTACAGTAACGCTGCCGTATAATTACCGAATAAAGAATTTCTCCAAACATTTACAGCTTCCAGATCTAATCCGAAACGTAAATTTTTATGAATCACAAAATATTTTTCAGCCTTAACTTTAAACCAAAAAGAATAATGCTCTTTATCCACAATATTTTCGGTTGAGGATGTATTTCCATGAAAGCTATATTCTTGACCTTCAATAAATTTAGAAGCAATATTTATCCTATACCCTTTTGTTGCATACAGTTTTCGATTGAGCGTTGAAGATTCATACTTAGCACCATAAGTTTGAGCATAAAACAATGTTACGTCAGCGGTATCAGTCTTAGTAAAAGACGAATTTTGATAATAACTGTCTTTATTTCTCCCTTTCGAAACAGTAAATACCACCCTTCCCGAATTATTGACCGGCACCCCCATATCAACACCGGCGAAACGTTCATTCCTTATAATATAAGAAGGTTTCACCTCATCAAAGAACGTAGCAAAACTTTTAAAATAATCCCAGTTATTCAAGACTCCAAACGGTCGAATATAAAAAGGTATTTTCGTATTGAAGTCCAATCTAAATCCTAAACCTGTAGAGCCATAAAACTTACCGAAATAAACATCACTTTCAATCTGAGTTCCGATTCTCCCTAGATGATTGTATGTAACACCAAAATACCCTGTATTAATAGGACGTGATGAAAATGCTCCTCCAAATTTAAGTTGGATAGGTTTTTCCTGTACTACATTTATTTTAACATTGTATTTTTTAGAAACATAGTCATAATCAGCCAAAGGATAAAGTGTCTTAATTTTATTATCCGATAAAAGCTTGAAAAAACGTTGTTTAAATATCTCAAAATCAATTTCAATTTCATTATTTCGAATCAAAGCGTTGCGAATGTATTTGGCTTGTTTATTCGTTACACCCTCAAGCTGAATAGAATGAATATTTCCTTTTTTTATCCCTTTTTTAAATTCATTTCGCTTAGCCTCCAATTCCTCTTTTTTAACTCTTTTACGGATAAGCGTTTTAATATCATCCATTGACGCCATCGTTGCATCATACCCCGCCTGAATAGCCTCTTTTGCTTTATCAAAATCAAATGTACCGATATTAACTTTAGGCGAAATAAGTATATCGTTTTCACACAAACTTTGTGAATTATTACGATTAATCACCATACTTTTTAATTGAGAAATCACATCATCTTCATCAGGAGGAGTAATACTGTCCGAAAGATTTACACCAATGATAATATCGGGAAAAAAATCATTAAACATAACATCCGTAGGGAAGTTATTATACAAACCACCATCAAAAAGCAATTTCCCTTCAACTCTTATTGGTCTAAGATACCCGGGATACGTCATAGACGCCCTTATAGCCTGATTCAGATGTCCATGACTAAAAACAACAGGAGATTTAGAAACCACATCGGCGGCAACACACCTAAAAGGGACAAATAATTCATTGAAATTATATTGTGCTTTCGCAGATACACCTGAAAAGACACGCATAAATTCAAAATCCAACAATGCCGAATTTGTAAAGTTTGTTGGTATAGCTTTGGATATGGAAAAATCTTTATCCAACTTAATTTGAAGAAGAGCGGGATCAGGATTTTCTTCTTTGAAATAATAGCTTAACTTCTCATCAACATCTCCATAAGCCATTTTTAAAAAAGCATCGCTTTCAACCATCTTACTCATTTCATCCGGACTAAAGCCACTGCAATAAAATCCACCAACCATTGCTCCGGCACTTGTACCGGTTATATAATCTATTGGAATATCATTTTCTTCCAATGCCTTTATTACTCCAATGTGAGCTAACCCTAAGGCTCCCCCTCCACTTAACACCAAGCCCACTTTTTGACTAAGAGCCTCTGCACTAATAAATAGTAAAAAAGAAAAAATGGATATTTCAATTATTTTTCGCAAAATGAAACAGACTTTATTGAAGTTAGAGAATACAACGATATTTTATATATTTTATTTTATCTCACAACTTCCTTGTTCACAAGCAGAGCATCCGGTATTAAAAACACCTTGGTATAGAAATAAAACAGCAACCGGCAACAAAAACCAATTGTTGCCGGTAATAAATTCTCCTAATAAAGAACCTCCTATCACTAGACGAAGAACTCTAAGTAAACTCCAATCAGTTAACTCGAGAGTTTTTAGCCATTTCATTGTTTTTGAGACCATGCCAAATATCCACCATCAAGATTATATATCGTTTTGAACCCCATGTCTTTCATAATTTGCATCGCTTTAGCACTTCTTCCTCCTGAACGACAATAAACATAAACCGGAACCTCTTTGTTTAACTTTTCCAATTGCTGCTTAAAATCCTTACTGAAATAGTCAATATTCTTAGCTCCTTCTATATGTCCTTGCTTATATTCATTTGGCGTTCGCACGTCAATTAAATATTTAGCTTCAATATTTTTAAACGTTTTAAATTGTTCTACTCCTACTGTGTGAGCTCCTTTTTGTATCGTTGTTTGAGCATAACTTATCGCAGAAGCTATTAATAAGACAAATGTTAAAATAAGTGTTTTCATAAGTTTATATTTTTGTAATTATTGTAGCAAATATAATACCAAAAGAGTTAAATCTCATCAATATTACCTTCTATGATTTTTAGTATTTCATCTTTTGAGTGACTGTCGCCTTGAACCAAATCATAACGAATTACCCCACATAGTTTAGCCAATCCGGCTGAGAGCTCATCCGATTCCAAAGCAGAAATTTTACAGTCTTTGGAAGTTGATTTTATAATTTTAATAAAATTAGAATATTCCAATAAAACCTCTTTATTGGCTATTGTTGATATTTTATGAGTCAAAAACTCTAACGTAATCAAATCTTTTTTTTCAATTTCTTCCCGTTCAATCAAGTCTCCGATAAAATCTATCAATTCAAAATACAAATTAGACTTTAATTCAAATATTTTAACTCTCTGCTCCTTTTCCATTTCAACTTCACTTTGCTTATTCAACAAAGCTGCCGTAATGGCTATTGTCGCAATCGTTCCTAAAATGATAAGAACAACCTCTTGAACAAAAGGTTCTGAACTAAATCTATGATACGCAAACTTTAAAAAGAGATAACCAATAACAAAAGTAATTATCGAAGTGATTAAATAGACTGTACTATTCTTCATCCGATAATAAGTTAAACTGATTATAGAAATCTAACCGATTATTTAATCTACGCACCTCTTCTTGAAGTTCATCGATTTGATTCAATAAGTTATGAACAGCCTGCAAACCTTCAAAATTAATATCTAAATCATAATGCAGACGAATCATTTTCTCTATTGTATTTATCTGCTCAACAGGTATTCCTTGATTGTTATCTAATTGTATCAACTCATATTCCGAAAGAGCCTCGATAAAAGAAACAGGCACATCATACTCTGAGCAGAATCTTTGAAGTAAAATAATTTCGTTCATAGGTTATTGTCTTAATTTTGCGAGTTCTTGAAATAATTCCTTTTCTTTTTCGGTAAGGTTTGTAGGTATTTTTATGTGATATGTAATATACAAATCACCAAATTGTCCTTCTTTTTTGTAAACAGGAAAACCTTTACCTTTCAATTTAACTTTTGTCTCGTTTTGAGTTTCCGGTTTTACTTTTAGCTTAACCTTACCACTAAGTGTATCGACAATTAATTCACCTCCCAAAACAGCTTTATATAAATCTAAATCAACATCTAAGTATAAATTATTTCCATTTCTTTTATACTTCGTATTATTAATAATTCTAAAGGTAATGTACAAGTCTCCATTAGGGCCTCCATTAACTCCTTTTCCTCCGTGTCCTTTGATTTTGATGGTTTGCCCATCTTCAACTCCCGCAGGAATCGTTAAACGAATATCTTTTCCGTTTACAGTTAAAGTTCTTTTATGTGTCTTGTAAACATCTGTAAGATTTAATTGAAGTTCAGCTTTTATATCCTGACCTTTAAACTTTCCGGCACCTCTGCTTCCCCCGCTAAAACCACCACGTCCACCAAACATAGATTCAAAAAAATCAGAGTAATCCCCTTCATTATAACCTCCGCCATAAGAAGCACCACCGCCGAAACCTCCTCCAAAACCACCGGAATAAGCACCTTGTTGTTGTTTGGCTTTTTCAAACTCTTCGGCGTGTTTCCAATCTTTTCCGTATTTATCGTATTTCTTACGATTTTCCGGATCACTCAACACCTCATTAGCCTCATTAATTTCTTTAAACTTTTTTTCAGCAACCTTATCCCCCGGATTTAAGTCAGGATGATATTTTCTAGCCAACTTTCTGTAGGCTTTCTTTATTTCCTTTTCAGTTGCGTTTTTGTTTAATCCCAGAACTTTATAATAATCTATATAATCCATTCTTATTTACGATTTCTTAGTTCTTATTTTTTAGGTATTTTTCGCTCTATTTCGTGTTGTTTTTTGACTGTCTTTTTTAAGTCCGAGAACATTTTTGTAACTGCTTTTATTGCATCTTTGTCTTCTTCTGCCACTAAAATTCTTTTGCTTACCATATTTAATGAAGCACTTACCTTGTAAAGAGAAGAAGATTTATCAAAAATAATCTCCAACGTTAAATCTCTTTCATACTTTTTGAATAGTTCAGAATAATACTGATGCTTTTCTTTTATGATTTTATTTATCTCATCGTGATATTGTTCATCAACTTCTTTTAAGTTTTTTACTACTAATTCTACCATTTTTATATTATTTTAATTATTATAATTCATTTAATTTCTTCAATTGAATACCGAATACGATTCCGATCACACCGGAAATAAACATGGGTATTGCAACTAAGTAAACAACACTAAACATTCCAAATATAGGATTTATTATAATAAGGAAACTAAAAATTAGTGTAAGAATTCCCGACAATAAATTCACCCACCAATTCGTAACCCCTAATTTCTTCAACATAAACGAACCGCTAATTCTTGCAACCCCGGAAAAGGTTAACCAAAAACCGGTAAATAAGATAAGGGATTCAGCAGACAATTCCGGTTGGAATAACAAAGCTACTCCAATAACCATCTCAAAAATCCCAATCATTAAATCCCAGCCCCAAAAAGTATAGCTATTTCGATTTCTGATTGCGAAGACAAGGTTAAATCCACCCGATGTAAAAATAAGCCAACCAAACAATATAGTTAGACCTAGAAAAGCCCCAACCGGCTGAGTAATTAAAAATATAGCCGTAAAAGTTAATAATACTCCTACTACAACCGGTAGCCACCACTGGTTAATTTGTTCTTTCATTTTTTTATCTTTTTAGTAAACATTTGATTATCAAACAACTTAAGTTATTTAATTAAATACTCTATAAATCTACATTTTTTTATTTTAACTTTATAAAAATTACAACTTCGTTTGATGTTATTTTTTTATAAATAGAATCTAAAACATTTTTATAAAAATATTTTAGATTCGTTGTTATATTGTTCTACGCTTTTATTATTTTTTCTTTAAACTTCTTCAAATCTTGTTTCAATTCATCGAATTTACTTGAACTATCTTCTTTTTTCGTTACTGATTCTTTCAGTACTTTTATAGCCTCTGCTAAATCTTTAAAATCTTTGTCTTTTTTACCGTAGCCCAATTCTTGTGCTAATTGTAATTGATAATCAGCATTACTCAAAAGATTCAATACGATTTCACTTCTATCGTGATTTTCAGCATCGATGGTTGCAGCTTCTATTATCATTTGCTCTGCATACATAATTGGAAGAGGTATTACACTTTTCTCAATCACTACTGTTCCCAACATTTCTTCTAAAATAACCACTGCACCAACAGTATCACCCGCTTCCAATAAAACAATTGATTCTCTAAGTGCATCCGGATAAGTTGCCGTAGGAATTAAAAAGGTATTAACAACCATTTCACTTCTTAAGTTATCCAAAATATCACTCGCTTCTCTGTAATAGCCTTTTTCCATAGCTATTTTGGCTGCTTTCACTCCTTCTCTTACAGCAACTATATCCGTTACCAACTCTTGTTTATCGTAAGTAACATCGACAGGTAACAACGCTAGAGAAGGGTCTTTTGCCAAGAGTACTTCCAAGTCACCTATTAACTCTTTTCCTTTTCTGATAGCTTCTTCGTTTTTTCCTTGTGCTATCTCATAAAGCAAATTTTCTGTTTGTGCTAAAGTTGCTAACGCTTCTGCTGTTAGTTCTGCTTTTTGTGCTAAAATAGCAGCCTCCATCTCAGCAACAACTCTTGCGTCAATGGTGTCTTGACTCATTTCAAGACTAGCCTCTTTTTGAGGAATTGCTTTTTGTTCTGACGCTTTTTCAACGTGTTTTTCTTTTTTCCCTTCTTGAGCACAAGCTACAAATCCTAATATTGATAATGCTCCTATTGTTAATATGTTTGTTATTTTCATTGTTCTCTTTAATTAAATTTTAATTTCTTTTATCGTTAAATTTGGGCAAAAAAATGTCGGACAATCACAATTGCACTATCCGACATTTTAGAGAAGTTATTTTACTTAGAACAACTTCTTGCTTTGTTACATTAACTAAGCTACCTCTATTTGTTTTACAGGTTTTGGCTTAGCCTCCTCCTTTTTAGGTATCGATATTCTCAATATCCCGTTTTC
>JALTUD010000662.1 GCA_027047735.1 Flavobacteriales bacterium
ACTCCTTTTTGCCCTCCTCCTTTTGAGGGCAAAAAGAGTGAGTAGTGATAGCCCGACCTTTACGGCGTTAAAAAGTTATGTAGTGCAACGAAATAACTTTTTTATGCCGTAAAGGGAACGCCCTAACCTTACTTATTGTTTTCTAAAATATAGTTCAATACTTTTGTCATTAAATGTACCCTGTCGCGTCCTCGTACGTTGTGTTTGTGCATAGGATACGGGAAATAATCCATTTGTACGCCTTTTTTTACGCATTGCTGTACGAGTGCCAGACTGTGTTGCATTACCACTACATCATCCACGGTTCCGTGTATCAGCATCAACTTTCCGTTTAGGTTTTCTACCTTATCCAACAGACTTGCTTCGGCGTATCCTTCGGGATTTTGTTGCGGTGTGTCCATATAACGTTCGCCGTACATTACCTCATACCATTTCCAGTCGATTACTGCTCCTCCTGCTACGCCGGTGGTGAATGTTCCCGGTTTTTTAAGCATTAGGGAAGTGGTCATAAAGCCCCCGAAACTCCACCCGTGCACTGCCATTCTGTTTGCATCTACGTAAGGTTGTTTCTTTAGGTATTCTACGCCTAATATTTGGTCTTCTACTTCTAATTTTCCCAAATGACGATGGATTCCGCTTTCAAAGGCAAATCCTCTGTGTGCAGAACCTCTTCCGTCCAACGTAAAAATAATATATCCTTGCTCTGCCATCCAGTGCATCCAAAGACTTGCTCCGCCTAACCAACTATTGGTAACTAATTGTGCGTGAGGACCTCCGTACACATACACTAGTACCGGATATTTCTTACTTGCATCGAAGTTGCTTGGTTTTATCATTCTTCCGTACAAATCGAAACCGTTTTTCGACTTTAATTTAATAAACTCGGTGTTACCTATTTTATATTCTTTTAATGGATTTTTACTTTTCAGTAGTACTCGTTCGGGTTGTCGGCTATTAGCCAACGCGGTTCTGATTTTTGTTACTCCCGGTGTTTCTAAATTAGAATAACGGTCGATTATAGAAAAGTTTTCTTTGTTATACAATACTCTATGCTGACCGCTTTCTTTGGTAATTCGTTGTACTTGTTTGGTTTTTAAATCGACACTAAAGACGTGTTTTTCTCGCGGGTCTTCTCCTGTACCGGTAAAGATGACTTTCGTTCCTCGTTTGTCGAACCCTAGAATGTCTTCTACTTCCCATTTAAGATGCGTGATTTGTTCTAAGTTTTTATCCGGAAGGTTATACTTATAGATATTCATAAAACCATCTTTTTCGCTCAACCATAAAAAAACGTTGGGATTATCGGGCAAAAAATACAAGCCGTGTTCCGGCTCTACCCATTTTTCGTTCTTTTCTTCAAAAAGAGTTTGTATTTTTTCTCCGGTTACAGCATCATATTGATTCAGTTGCATATGGTTTTGGTCGCGGTTTAGCTCTGCCAAATAGATATATTTTTCATCGGGACTCCACGTTAAATTGGTTAAAAAATGGTCTAAAGGCTCACCTGTTTTCAAATAAACCAACTCGCTGTTGGAAAGGTTATACACTCCCACTTTGGCGTGTTCGCTTCGTTGACCTGCCATCGGATATTTAATCGATTCCAATGAGCCGGGTGTAGTATTGATATTCAACAAAGGATAATCAGCAACAAAAGTTTCGTCCTTTTGATAAAAAGCTAATCGCTTACCACCGGGCGACCAAAACGTTCCCTTAGTAATGCCAAACTCAAAACGATGAATAGCTTGTCCCGAAACAATGTTTTTATCCTTGTTTTCCGTTACGGCTACCACTTTTTTATTTTGAGAAATGTAAAGATTATTTTCTACCGTAAAAGCTAAATTCTTCGTCTTGGGATTAAAATCTTGATTTTCCGCCCCTTCGGAAAAAGAGGTATATGTTGCCATTTTGTCGATATAATTGTAAGATACTACGGCTGTTTGCGTACTGAATACCAACTCTTTATCATCAATAGACTGCACATAAGGAAAACTTTTCAAGGTGGTTACTTTTTCTTTTAAATCCGCCAACGTAACGAAATAAGCCACCTTAGCAGAATGAACAGGTTTAATAAATAAAGTATCGCCCTCTACCCAACAATAATTCGCCGTATTTTTTACCCATTGCAAATTCCTTAACGATTTCGGATACAATCCTTTGTAATAACCTAAAACAGCATCTTCCAAGGTTAATGATTTGGGTTTCTCAGCAAGATTTCCCACACCTATTTTACTACTTGAAGCCGTCTGTTTAACAGTAGATTTTTTCTGAGATAAGGCACTGCAAGAAGTCAGCAACACCAACAGAGATAAAAATGTAATTTTCATTGTTTTATTTGTCTATAAGTTATTATTTGGGCGTTCCCCCGGTTTACAAAACAAACATATCGCTATCGCGAAACATTTGTTTTGTAAACCGGGGTCGGGCTATCCACTATATCTTTTGGTTTGCATAAAGCAAACAAACCAAAAGGATGCCGTTCCTATCCCTAACGCGAGTCAGGTAAGTGCAAAGAAAATGGAATTTAGTTTTCTTAGACGATGAAAAATAAATTTGCATAGCCCCGGCTTTGGAAATTTATTTTGAAGAAGTATAAGGAAAATAAAACCATTTTATTGTGCTTAGATGCCCCGTGTTAGGAAAAAGTCCCTAACGCGGACGAAATTAATTAAAATTTGGCACCGACAGACAATAAAGTACTGAATGTTTTCAACTCCGGACGACTATTACTAACCAAAACCGGGTCATAGATGTAATAATTGCTTTTTTGATGAGAATAAATTACGGCTAAATCAATAAATATAGCATTTGTCCTAAACCCTAGACCTCCTGATATTTTTGTCAAAGCACTTCCTTTTTCTCTATACTCTTTCTTAAACGGATTGGCATATATAGCATACCCTGCTCTCGCCATAATATTTTGAGTTATTTTTATTTCCATACCCGCTTTTATGTTTAATGATTTTTGATAGAGTCTGCTCGTTGTGTTATTTTCCGCATTAAAGTTGTAGTTATCTTTTGAAAACTTATATTTATTCAATCGAGCCGAAGCATAATCTACATACACACCTTCAAGAGTAAGCACTCCGTATTTTTTATTGACATAAGCCAAACTTGCCATCAATCTTCCCGGCGTACGCATAGAGTACACATAATTAGAACTCAGTGATTTATCATAAAATGAAGAATCTCCTTTAAACACAGTTGAAATTTCTGTATTCCAGTCATCTCGCATATAGCGATACTTTGTAGGAGTATGGTAAGCTATACCTATTCTAAACCAAGGTTGAGGTAATAAAATAGCTCCTATTTTCACATTATGTCCCGAACCTTCTGTTCGCAAATTTTCCACAAAGGTAAAATGGTCTATTCGAAGAGAATCTGTTGTTGTTTGTTCGTAATACGTTTTTGTTTGTTGGTATTTTATTCTAGAAAAACCAACCGACATACCAACATAAATTTTATCTAGATAATTCCCTGAAACCGTAACATCGGTCTCTCCTACTCTACCCGAAGATTCTAATGTGTGTTTATGGATTATATTATCTCC
>JALTUD010000663.1 GCA_027047735.1 Flavobacteriales bacterium
ATATGGAAATTGAAGTAGCAGAGGAAGTTCTTGGAATTAAGGAATGGGAAGCTACAGTTGTTTCTAATTATAACGTGGCAACTTTTATAAAGGAATTTATTGTTGAGATTCCGGAAGATATGGATTACAAAGCTGGAGGTTATATTCAGATTAAGATTCCTCCTTGTACGGTTAATTATACTGATATTGATATTACTGCTCATCCTCAAGATCACCCGGGTGAGCCTAATAAATTTAAAAAGGATTGGGATAAATTTAATTTATGGCCTTTGGTGATGAAAAATGATGAGGAAGTTGTTCGAGCATATTCTATGGCTTCTTATCCTGAGGAGGGACGACGAATTATGCTTAATGTTCGTATTGCTACACCTCCTTTCGATAGAGCTACGAATGGTTGGATGAAAGTTAATCCGGGAGTAGCATCTTCTTATATCTTTAACTTGAAAGTTGGTGATAAAGCTATTATTTCCGGTCCTTATGGTGAGTTCTTTATTAATGAAGATTCTGATGCGGAAATGCTTTACATAGGTGGTGGTGCCGGAATGGCTCCTATGCGTTCTCATTTATTTGAGTTATTTCATACCATGAAAACAAATAGAAAAGTTTCGTATTGGTACGGGGGACGTTCTAAAGCTGAATTGTTCTACTTGCACTATTTTAGAGATTTAGAAAAGCAATTCCCTAATTTTAAATTCTATGTTGTTCTTTCTGACCCATTACCGGAAGATAACTGGAAAATTAAGAAAGATATTTATGATGAAGAGGGCGATGGTTTTGTTGGTTTTGTGCACAATGCTGTTCAAGAGCAATATTTATCTAAACACGATGCACCGGAGGATATAGAGTTTTATTTCTGTGGACCTCCAATGATGAACAAAGCTGTTGTGAATATGTGTGATGAGTGGGGCGTACCTCCAGAAAATGTGAGATTTGATGATTTTGGTGGGTAATACTGCTAGAATTGAGTGTTTATATGATAAAGCATCAGGGATTCCCTTGATGCTTTTTTGTTTGGTATTTTTCACCTTACTGCCGTAGGCGTTAAACAGACCAAAAAAAGAAAGGAAAGCTACCGATGAATGAAACGAGAGGGAGGAACGACTGAAAGTGTAGCGAATACAACTTTTCCTGTGGGGAGGGTGTGATATTCCTTCTGTTTGTTTTAAGGTGTAACAGTATTTTCTGTTTAATTGTTTGTATTTCAGTAGTTTCCCTTATAGGGACGGCTTTTTCTATTTTGGGTGTGGAGAGAGCAGAGCTTTTAAATTATTTCTCGAATAAATACTTCTGTTTTCGTAGAATTAGTATTAAGCCAATGGTCATTACTACAGCTATCAACATTCCAACATAATCATACACTTTAAGTTGATTAATTAGAATATATGCAACCATCAAGGATATCGTAAGTAAATACCATTTCCCTTTTAACACTTCTTTTTTTAGCTCTTTAAAATCAACAATTAACGAAAGTAATAACGGGATTAAAAAAGTAATCAGACCTAAAACACCCCCTTCCTTTTCCTTTAAAAGGTCTTTGTGTTCTGGAATATCAGACATTTGAAAAGTACACTGCTGCTTAGCAATAGCAATAATACTGATGGTCATACCAACCAATAACAATAGTTTGACTCCTATAATAATTCTGATGATATTTCTATTTGCTTTACTCATTATTCGCAAGAATCGTCACAAAAATCAAATTCACCAGTATTATTTTCTACCGCATTATCTACAGTCTTTCCGTAATTAATTCCATCCTGATTAGCTTTCATGTCGTTGCTATCCCACCCTTCACCATAGCCAACCAACCAAGGGATTCCATCAAAAAACAACTCTTTTGAAAACCCTAAAGAATAAGAAGTTTTAGAACCATACTTCATGGTGTAGTAAGCAGAAGCTGTAAAGTGCAGAAGCTTATCATGTCCTGTATTATCATTTTGTCTAACAAAATTTTCATACAAAAAGTATAGCGTAGAACCATTTTTCCATGTTTCGGTATCTACTGTTTCCCATACATCCGTGGCAGCCTTAACATAATCACTTTGCTTTACATTTTTGAAAGCGGTCTCAAATAAAAACCTACCAAAAGCAACGTTGTAATTCTCTGAAAACTGACCTCCATTAACAGCGTAATCTGCCTTAATTTTATCCATTCCAGCAGCAACTAATGGTGCAGGTATTTTTGTTCCTTGTAGCTCTTGAACAGTACTCAAAGAAGCGTTAGTGCCGTTTACAACATATTCTTGTCTTTGATTAACTTGAGTTTCATAAATAGGAACTTGAACATCGGAGCCAAAAGAAACAGTTTTATAACCAACAATAACTTTTTCAATTATATCTTCTTGAGAAGTTAAGGTCATTTTAATCTCTCCTTGATTTGTCATCGCTAATCTATAATTATACTTCTCAGCTCCGTCTAAATCAATATTTTCAATTGGACTTCCTTCTGCAAAAGAAAAAGGGCTATTCCATGGGAAAGATTTTGCTAAAGGATCCAATGATTTAAAACGAGCTAAACGAGGCTCATACATTCTAAGCCCATAATCTATTGAATTTCCTTGTCCTGACACCTCCGAATCTGTTTCCTTACCATTAAAGCTGTAACGATAGTTTTCAACACTCCCAAATCTTCCCCCCATAGCCATACCAAACGGGTAATATTCAGCAAATATCTTAGAATGTACTCTCATCATAGTACCATATAGATATAGGCGATATAGGCTGAAAGCAAAATAACACCTTTAAGACGTCCAATTCTTTTACCGATAAATAATACAGGGAGCATTAATAAAGCAATGCCAATAACCCAATACATATCAAAAGATAGTACCTTATCACTTACTTCAATCGGTTTAACCATACTTGTAATACCTAATACAGCCATAATGTTAAAGATGTTAGAGCCAATTAAGTTGCCTACGGAAATATCAGTTTGTTTTCTATAGGCGGCAACAGTTGATGCAACTAACTCAGGTGCAGATGTGCCAAATGCCACAACTGTAACACCAATTGTAGTATCACTTAAATTAAATATTTTAGCAATATCTATTGCACCTTCAACAAACCATTCAGAGCCAAGATACAAACCTATAAGACCTCCTAAAATCAACAATAAACCTATAACCGATGAACCTTTGATTTCATCAATTTCCGGGTCTATCTTTTTGTTTTCTCTTCTAGAGTTTCTTATCAAGATAAAGGTAAATACAGAGAGTATTGTAAACAAAACAAATCCTTCCCAACGCTGAATGATGTTATCTAGCGAAAACAGATAGAAAAGAGCAGTAGCCAAAAGCATCATAGGCCAATCAATTATTTTTGTTTGACGTTCGGGGATAATCGGAAATATCAATACGGTTATGCCCAATACCAAGGCTAAATTGGCTATGTTTGACCCTACTACATTTCCTATCGAAATACCGGGAGCTCCATCTAAAGCCGCTTGCAAACTCACCAATAATTCCGGAGCAGAAGTTCCGAATGAAACAATGGTCATTCCAATAACCAAAGGGGATATTTTAAAGTTTTTGGCAATCGTAAC
>JALTUD010000664.1 GCA_027047735.1 Flavobacteriales bacterium
TTAATAAAATGGATAGAATTGGAGCTGATTTCTTTGGTACTATCCAACAAATTAAGGATAGATTAGGAGCTAATCCAATTCCTGTTACGATACCTATTGGCGCTGAAGATGACTTTGTAGGGTTGGTTGATTTGATAAAGATGAAAGCTTATATTTGGGATGGTGATGATAACGGGATGTCGTTTGAGGTTACTGAAATTCCTGAAGATTTGGTTGAAGAAGCGAATGAATGGAGAAACACCTTGATAGAAGCGGTAGCGGAGAGTGATGATGCGTTGATGGAAAAATTCTTTGAGGACGCTGATTCTATTACAGAGGAAGAAGTGTTGAAAGCAATTAGAATTTCAACTATAAATATGTCTATTAATCCAATAATTTGTGGGTCTGCGTTTAAAAACAAAGGTGTTCAAACATTGTTGGATTACGTGATGGCTTTTTTACCTTCACCTGTTGATATTGAGGCAATTGAAGGAACTTCACTTGATGGAGATGAAAAGTTGTTGAGAAGACCAACAAACAGTGATCCAATGGCAGCTTTAGCGTTTAAAATTGCTACTGATCCATTTGTAGGTAGATTATGCTTCTTTAGAATGTATTCCGGTGTATTAGATGCCGGGTCTTATGTTTTAAATTCTAGAACGAGAAAGAAAGAGCGTATTTCCAGAATTTTTCAAATGCACTCAAATAAACAAAATGCTTTAGATAGAATCGAAGCAGGAGATATAGGTGCAGGTGTAGGGTTTAAAGATATTAGAACCGGTGATACTTTGTGTGATGAAAAGGCTCCAATTGTATTAGAGTCAATGGAGTTTCCTGATCCGGTTATCGGTTTAGCAATTGAACCTAAAACCAAAGCTGATGTTGATAAATTAGGTGTAGCACTTGGTAAATTGAGTGAAGAAGATCCTACTTTCCAAATTCGAACTGATGAAAGTTCAGGTCAAACGATAATTTCAGGAATGGGTGAGTTGCACCTTGAAGTGTTAGTTGATCGATTAAAAAGAGAGTTTAAGGTAGAGGTAAATGAAGGAGCTCCTCAGGTTAATTATAAAGAAGCTATTATCAGACCGGCTAATCATAGAGAAGTTTATAAAAAACAATCTGGTGGTCGTGGTAAGTTTGCTGATATAGTTGTTGAAATTAAACCTAGAGAAGACGGCAAAGAGGGATTAGAGTTTATAAATCAAGTTAAGGGTGGAAATATTCCTAGAGAGTTTATACCAAATGTAGAAAAAGGATTTAAAGAAGCAATGAAGAATGGAGTTTTAGCCGGATATCCTATGGATAGCATGACGGTTACACTTCTTGATGGTTCTTATCACCCTGTTGATTCAGATGGGTTATCTTACGAATTATGTGCTAAAATGGCATATAGAACTGCTGCACCTGCTTGTGGTGCTGTTATTCTTGAGCCTATCATGAAATTAGAGGTGGTAACACCTGAAGAAAATATGGGGGATATAGTTGGGGATTTAAATAGAAGAAGAGGTCAGATTGAAGGCATGGATGATAGAAATGGAGCTAAAGTGATTAAAGCGACTGTTCCTTTATCTGAGATGTTCGGATATGTAACTTCATTAAGAACAATGTCATCAGGTAGAGCTACCTCTACAATGGAGTTCTCTCACTATGCAGAGTGTCCAAAAGGTATTGCTGATGCAGTTATCGCTAAAGCCAAAGGTCAAGTAGAAGCATAATTACTAATATAGAATTTAGACAAAATGAGTCAAAAAATCAGAATAAAATTAAAGTCATACGATCATAATTTGGTTGATAAATCAGCTGAAAAAATCGTTAAAACAGTTAAGACAACCGGAGCAATGGTTAGTGGTCCAATTCCTCTACCAACAAATAAGAGGATTTTCACTGTATTGAAGTCTCCACACGTTAATAAGAAAGCTAGAGAGCAATTCCAATTATGTTCGTATAGAAGATTATTGGATATTTATAGTTCTTCATCAAAAACAATTGATGCTCTTATGAAGTTAGAGTTGCCAAGTGGAGTTGAAGTAGAGATAAAAGTATAATAATAAATAAATAAAATAAACAAATGGCTGGTATCATAGGCAAAAAAATAGGGATGACTAGCGTATTCAGTACCGATGGTAAAAATATACCATGTACGATTGTTGAGGCAGGACCTTGTGTTGTTACACAGATTAAGTCTCAAGAAAAAGATGGATACGATGCGATTCAAATCGGATTTGGAGAGAAAAAAGAAAAACACACTTCTAAAGCTTTAAGAGGGCATTTTAAGAAGGCTAATACATCTCCTAAACGTAAGTTAGTTGAGTTTTCTTCTTTTGATAAGGAGTTAAACTTGGGGGATGTTATTAAAATTGATGATATATTCGTAGAAGGAGAATATGTGGATGTTGTTGGAACATCTAAAGGAAAAGGGTTCCAAGGTGTAGTTAAAAGACACAATTTTAGAGGAGTTGGAGATGCAACTCACGGACAACATAATAGATTAAGAGCTCCTGGGTCAATTGGAGCAGCTTCTTATCCTGCAAGAGTTTTTAAAGGTATGAAAATGGCTGGAAGAACTGGAGGAGATAGAGTTAAAATAACTAATCTTGAGGTAGTAAAAGTTCTTGCTGAAAAAAATATAGTTGTAATTAAAGGCGCTATACCAGGAGCTAAAGGATCATTTGTAATACTTGAGAAATAATGGAATTAGCAGTATATAACACAGAAGGTAAAGCTACAGATAAAAAAATAGCATTGAATAATTCTATTTTTGGAATTGAACCAAGTGAACATGCCGTTTATTTGGATGTTAGACTTTATTTAGCCAATCAGCGTCAAGGTACGCATAAGGCAAAAGAAAGAGGAGAAATCACAGGAAGTACTCGTAAAATAAAGAAACAAAAAGGAACTGGTACAGCTCGTGCCGGGAGTATTAAAAATCCTTTGTTTCGCGGAGGGGGTAGAGTGTTTGGGCCAAGACCAAGAAATTATAGCTTTAAATTAAACAAAAAATTAAGAAAAGTTGCTCGTGCATCTGCCCTTACTTATAAAGCTATCGATAATAAAATCACAATACTGGAGGATTTTAATTTTGACTCACCTAAGACTAAAAACTTTGTTTCACTGTTGGATAATTTGAAACTTTCTGACAAAAAAACATTATTTATAGTTGCAAATGAGGAAAGAAATGTATATTTGTCTTCCCGAAATATTAAAAAGGGTAAAGTAATTTCTGCTGACAAGTTAAATACTTACGATATTCTAAATGCTGACACATTGGTTTTGGCAGAGGGAGCAGTAGAGAAAATTGAAAATTTATTTAACGATTAAGAAAATGCAAGATATTATTAAAAGACCGGTCTTGACTGAAAAGTCCAACTTGCTAAGTGAGAAGAATAATGCTTACACTTTTATAGTAGATAAAAAATCAAACAAGATAGAGATAAAAAACGCCATCGAGAAATTGTACAATGTTGCTGTTGACTCTGTGAACACAATGAATTATGGTGGTGGGAAAAAGAAAATGAAACAAACTAGTCGAGGTATTTCTTATCAACGTAATCCGCTGTATAAAAAAGCGATTGTTACTGTTGCTGAAGGAGATGTTATTGATTTGTATGAAAACATTTAAAACAACAGAAATTTAATTTAAAATGGGATTAAGAAAATTAAAACCAATCACACCGGGGCAGAGACATAAAATAGCTGATGATTTTTCTGACGTTACTAAAAGTTCTCCAGAGAAGTCTTTGGTTAAAGGGTTGAAGAAGTCCGGGGGTAGAAATAATACCGGGAAGATGACCATGCGATATATTGGTGGTGGTCACAAGAAAAAGTATCGTGTTATCGATTTTAAAAGGGATAAACAAGATGTGCCTGCAACGGTTAAATCTATTGAGTACGATCCCAATAGAACTGCAAGAATTGCATTGTTGTATTATGCTGATGGTGAGAAACGTTATATCGTTGCTCCAGAAGGTTTAAAAGTAGGTCAAACTATACTTTCAGGCAGAAAGGCAACACCTGATGTTGGTAATGCTATGTATCTTAGTGATATTCCTTTGGGGACAGTTATTCATAATATTGAATTATTTCCAGGAAGAGGAGCTGCTCTTGTTAGAAGTGCCGGAGCTTACGCTCAATTGAATGCTCGTGATGGAAAGTATGCTATTATTAAATTGCCTTCTGGTGAAGTTAGAATGATTTTACAAACTTGTTTAGCTACGATTGGTTCTGTATCTAATTCTGAACATAGTTTAACTCGTTCTGGTAAAGCAGGACGTAGTAGATGGCAAGGAAGAAGACCTCGAGTTAGAGGAGTTGCAATGAATCCTGTAGATCATCCAATGGGTGGTGGTGAAGGTAAATCTTCCGGAGGTCACCCACGTTCTAGAACCGGATTACCTGCTAAAGGATTTAAGACGAGAAGTAAAACAAAAGCATCTAATCGCTTTATAATTTCAAAAAGAAAAAAATAAGAAATGGCAAGATCATTAAAAAAACCACCATTTGTACATTATAAACTGATAAAAAGAGTTGATGAGGCTCAAGAGTCTGGATCTAAAAGTGTTATAAAAACGTGGTCTAGAGCTTCTACTATTACTCCAGAGTTTGTAGGGTTAACTATTGCAGTTTATAATGGTAAAAAATTCATACCTGTATATGTTACTGAAAATATGGTAGGTCATAAATTAGGAGAATTTTCACCGACTCGTACTTTTAGAGGTCATGGTGGTAAAAAAGATAAAGGAAGAAGATAAACGCTCTAAAAGTTTAAAGAAATGGGAAAAAGAAAAAGAGAAACTGCTGATATTAAGAAAGAATTAAAGAGCAGAACAGCCATAGCGAAGTTAAATAACTGTCCTACGTCACCTAGAAAAATGCGTTTAGTTGCAGATTCTATTAGAGGTGAAAATGTGTATTCAGCATTAAATATCCTTAAGTTTAGTCCAAAGGAAGCTTCTAAACGATTGGAAAAATTATTGTTGTCAGCTATTAATAATTGGGAACAAAAAAACGAAGATATAGATGCTACAAATGCTGGATTAATCGTAAGGGAAGTGTTTGTGGATAGTGCTAGAATGATGAAGAGAATTCAACCTGCTCCTCAGGGAAGAGCTCATCGTATTAGAAAGAGATCTAACCATGTTACAATAGTAATTGATAAAACGAATTAAAAAGACAAGATTAATGGGACAAAAAACAAATCCAATAGCAAATAGATTAGGATTCATAAAAGGATGGGACTCTAATTGGTACGGTGGAAATGATTATTCTGCTAAGATTGTTGAAGACGATAAAATTCGTAAGTACATAGGAACTCGTTTGAGAAAAGCAAGTGTTTCTAAGGTTATTATTGAAAGAACTCTTAAACAAGTTATTATAACTATTAATACTGCTCGCCCTGGTGTTATAATCGGCAAAGGAGGTTCAGAAGTTGACAAACTAAAAGAAGAGTTAAATAAATTGACTGGTAAAGAAACTCAAATTAATATATTTGAGATTAAAAGACCGGAATTGGATGCACAATTGGTTGCAGATAGTATAGCTAGGCAAATTGAAGGAAGAATTTCTTTTAGAAGAGCAATAAAAATGGCTATTGCTTCTACTATGAGAATGGGGGCTGAAGGAATTAAAGTTAAAATTTCCGGTCGATTAAATGGTGCTGAAATGGCACGTTCTGAGCAATACAAAGATGGTAGAACTCCATTACATACTTTTAGGGCTGATATTGATTATGCTTTATCTGAAGCTCATACTACTTACGGAAGAATTGGTATAAAAGTTTGGATCTGTAAAGGTGAAGTTTATGGTAAAAGAGATTTATCACCAAATTTCGGTATGTCTAAAGGAGGCTCAAAAAGAGGAGCCGGTAAGAGAAAAAGAAATTAATAGAAGCAAAAAAAAGATTTAAGTAATGTTACAACCAAAAAGAACAAAATACAGAAGAGTTCAAAAAGGTAGATTGAAAGGATTGGCTCAAAGAGGTAGCCAGATTTCTTTTGGATCTTTTGCAATTAAAACATTGGATGAAGGTTTTATTACTTCACGTCAAATTGAAGCTGCTCGTATAGCTGTTACTAGATATATGAAAAGAGAGGGAAAAGTTTGGATTAGAATATTTCCGGATAAACCTTTGACTTCTAAACCTGCTGAAGTAAGGATGGGTAAAGGAAAAGGAGCTCCCAGTCATTGGGTGGCACCTGTTAAACCCGGTAGAATTATGTTTGAGTGTGATGGTGTGCCTTATGATGTTGCTAAAGAAGCAATGAGATTAGCAGCACAAAAGTTACCTGTAAGAACCAAATTTGTAGTACGTAGAGATTACGAATAAAATATTAGTTATGAAAGCATCAGAATTAAAAGATTTGAGCACATCTGATTTAAATGAATTATTAATTGAGAATAAATCGACTTTATCGAAATTAAAAATTAATCATAAAATCGCTGAATTGGAGAACCCAATTCAAATTAGAGATACAAGAAAGACGATTGCTCGTATTAATACCGAATTAAGAAGTAGAAATCTTCAAGTAGCAAAATAGTTATGAGAAACTTAAGAAAGGAAAGAGTAGGGATAGTTACAAGCAACAAAATGGATAAATCTGTTGTTGTTTTAGTAGAAAGAAAAGTAAAACATCCAAAATATGGTAAGTTTATGAAAAAATCTACTAAATTTGTAGCCCATGATGAGAAAAATGACTGTAACGAAGGTGATACAGTTAGAATAATGGAAACTCGACCATTAAGCAAGAGAAAGAATTGGAGATTGGTAGAAATAGTTGAAAGAGCTAAATAAAGATTTACAATGATACAACAAGAAAGTAGACTGTCTGTAGCTGACAATAGTGGAGCTAAAGAAGTGCTTTGTATAAGAGTTTTAGGTGGAACAAGAAGAAAATACGCTTCTGTTGGTGATAAGATTGTAGTTACTATTAAAAGTGCTATACCATCAGGAGGTGTAAAAAAAGGTCAAGTTTCACAGGCTGTTATAGTTAGGACAAAAAAAGAAGTAAGGAGACCGGATGGATCTTATATTAGATTCGATGATAACGCAGTAGTGTTATTAAATACTGGTGGTGAGATGCGTGGAACTCGTATTTTTGGACCTGTAGCGAGAGAGCTAAGGGAAAAACAATTTATGAAAATTGTTTCTTTAGCTCCTGAAGTATTATAAGTATTAATAAAGGATATGAAGACGAAATTTAAAATAAAAAAAGGTGATACTGTAAAGGTTATTGCCGGAGCGGCTAAAGGAGATAGCGGAGAAGTTATCGATATCGATTTTAAGAAGGCACGCGTATTTATTGATGGTGTACGTAAAAAAGTTAAAAAACACGTAAAACCTCAAACAGATAAAGTGCATCCGGATGGAGGTATTATTGAGAAGGAATATGGTATTCATATTTCTAATATAATGCTTTTAGATCCTAAGTCGGGAGAGACAACAAAAATTGGTTATAAATTTGATGAAAACGGAAATAAAGTACGTTTTTCTAAAAAATCAGGGGAGGTAATTAAGTAATGAACTATTCACCAAGGTTAAAAGGAGTTTACGAGAACGAAGTTGTTCCGGCTCTTAAGGAAAAATTTGGGTACAAGACAATAATGCAGGTACCAAGAATTGAAAAAATAGTCATAAGTCAAGGAATTGGCGAAGCTGTTGCTGATAAAAAAATAGCTGAATCAGCGGTTAAAGAGCTGACAACTATTGCTGGACAAAAAGCTCAGGTTTGTTTATCAAAAAAGGATATCTCTAACTTCAAGTTGAGAAAGGGGATGCCTGTTGGTACTAAAGTTACTCTCAGGAGAGAGAAAATGTTTGAGTTTTTGGATCGATTAATTAATGTTGCTTTGCCTAGAACTCGTGATTTTAGAGGGGTTAAATCTAATGGAGACGGAAGAGGTAATTTTACTATTGGAGTTAAAGAGCACATCATTTTTCCAGAGATAGATATAGATAAAGTTAACAAAATTTTAGGGATGGATATTACTATAGTAACTACCGCACCTACTAATGAAGAAGGAAGAGCTTTGCTTGAGCAGTTTGGTTTTCCTTTTGCAAAATAAGAAGATATGGCTAAAGAATCAATGAAAGCAAGAGAGCGTAAACGTGAAAAATTAGTAGATCGTTATGCTGAGAAGAGAGATGCACTTAGAAAGAAAGCTGCAACAGGTGATTGGGATGCTATGTTAGCATTACAAAAACTACCTAAAAATTCAATGTATATTAGAAAACATAATCGTTGTCAGTTAACGGGTCGTCCTAGGGGATATATGAGACAGTTTGGTATTTCTCGTGTTACCTTTAGAGAAATGGCTTCATTTGGTAAAATACCAGGAATTACAAAAGCTAGCTGGTAAAATGTTAATTATTTAAGAAAATTAAGAAAATGAAAGTTACTGATCCAATAGCAGATTATCTTACTAGGTTAAGAAATGCACTAAAAGCAAACCATAGAGTAGTTGAAGTGCCTGCTTCTAATATGAAGAAAGAAATCACTAAAATATTATTCGATAAAGGTTATATTTTAAATTATAAATTTATTGAAGATAATAAACAGGGAATTATTAAAATTGCTTTAAAATATAATCCTCAGACTAATGAGCCGGCTATTTCTAATCTTACGAGAGTTAGTAAGTCCGGATTGAGAAAGTACGCGAATGCAAGTAATTTGCCACGTGTATTGAATGGTTTAGGTATTGCAATTATCTCGACTTCGAAAGGGGTTATTACGGATAAAGAAGCAAAAAAAGAAAATGTAGGTGGCGAAGTACTTTGCTACGTTCATTAATAGTTAAAAGATTTATAAAATGTCAAGAATAGGAAAAGCACCAGTTATTATACCGAAGGGAGTTGAATTAACCATCTCGGATGATAATGTTGTTACTGTAAAAGGGAAATTAGGAGAATTAACTCAAAAAATAGACGATGCAATTAATTTGTCTATAAATGAAGGTGAGTTGATTCTTGAGAGAACATCTGAAACTAAAGATGCTAAATCTAAGCATGGTCTATATCGTTCTTTAGTGAATAATATGGTTGAAGGTGTTAGTAATGGATTTACTAAAACTCAAGAATTGGTAGGTGTTGGTTATAGAGCAAAAAACTCTGGTCAACGTTTAGAGTTAGCTTTAGGCTATTCTCATCCTATTATTTTTGAAATTCCTGAAGAAGTTAAAGTTGAAACCGTATCTGAGAAAGGAAAGAATCCAATAATTAAATTGTCTTCTTACGACAAACAATTAGTTGGTCAGGTTGCAGCGAAGATTCGTTCATTAAGAAAACCTGAGCCTTATAAAGGGAAGGGAGTAAGATTCTTAGGTGAAGAAATTAGAAGAAAAGCTGGTAAAACTGCTGGATAATTCTTGAATTAAAACAATAGAAAATGGCTTTAACGAAATTAGAAAGAAGAATAAGAATTAAAAAGAGAATCCGTAAGAATGTCAGCGGTACCTCTCAAAAACCAAGATTGTCTATCTTTAGAAGTAATAGACAAATGTATGCTCAAATGATTGATGACGTTAGCGGAAAAACATTAGTTTCTGCATCTTCATTAAAAAACGAAGCAGCTCAGAAAGTTAATAAAATTGAGCAAGCTAAAATGGTTGGTTTGGAAATCGCTGAAAAAGCTTTAAGTGCGGGTATTGAAGCGTGTGTATTTGATAGAAACGGATTTCTTTATCACGGAAGGGTTCAAGCTTTAGCTGAGTCTGCAAGAGAAAAAGGATTAAAATTTTAAGAAAAGATGTCTAAAGGGAATAAAAAAATGAACTCTAGTGAAGTAGAGTTAAAAGATAGGTTAGTTGCAATTAATAGGGTAACTAAAGTAACCAAAGGTGGTCGTAATTTTAGTTTCTCTGCAATTGTTGTAGTAGGAGATGAAAAGGGAATGGTTGGACACGGATTAGGTAAGGCTAATGAAGTGACTGAAGCAATTGCTAAAGCTATCGATGAGGCTAAGAAGAATTTAATTCATGTTGCAGTTGTTAACGATACTTTACCTCATGAAATTTTGGTAAAGTCTGATGGAGCAAAAGTCTTTATGAAACCAGCTTCTCAGGGTACGGGTGTTATTGCCGGTGGTGCTATGCGTGCTGTATTGGAGAGTGCCGGTGTTCATAATGTGTTAGCAAAATCTCAGGGTTCATCTAATCCTCATAATGTTGTAAAAGCAACGATTAAAGCATTGGCACAATTAAAAGATGCAAATGCTATTGCTCGTAAGAGAGGGATTACTTTAGATAAAGTTTTTAACGGATAAATAATACGAAATGGCAACTATTAAAGTAAAGAAGGTAAGAAGTGTTATTAATAGACCGGAGAGACAAAAGCGTACTATGCAAGCTCTTGGTTTAAATAAGATGAATAAAGTGATGGAGCATGAAGCTACACCACAAATATTAGGTATGATTAAAAAAGTTGAACATTTAGTAGAGGTAGTGAAATAGCTCTTGTTTACTTTGTTATAATAATAAATTTATAAAATGAAATTAAATAAATTAAAACCTGCTAAAGGGGCTACTAAAAGCCCTAAAAGAATCGGTAGAGGTCAAGGTTCAGGATATGGAGGAACTTCTACGAGGGGGCACAAAGGAGCTAAATCTCGTTCGGGTTATAGTCGTAAAATCGGTTTTGAAGGTGGTCAAATGCCTTTACAAAGAAGAGTTCCTAAATTTGGGTTTAAAAATATCAATAGAGTTGAATATAAAGGAATTAATTTAGATGTTATTCAAGCTTTGGTTGAAAAACGTAAATTATCCGAAGTAACTCCTGAAATTATTAGAGAAAATGGACTTGCCGCTAAAAAAGATTTAATTAAAATTTTAGGAAGAGGAGAGTTAAAATCGAATGTAGTTGTTAAAGCGAATGCTTTTTCTGCTACTGCAAAGGCTGCAATTGAAGCACAAGGCGGAACAGCAGAAGTAATTTAATACTTAATATCATTTAAGTTTTCTTATGAAGAACTTTATTAAAACAATAGAACACATTTTGAGTGTTAAGGAATTAAAAGAGCGTATTATTTATACGCTTCTTTTAATTTTAGTGTATAGAATTGGGTCTTTTATTTTGTTGCCTGGTGTTGACTCTTCTCAATTAGTATCTTCTTCAGACCAAGGAGG
>JALTUD010000665.1 GCA_027047735.1 Flavobacteriales bacterium
TTCGCTCGCGTTAGGGATAGGAGTGGCATCCTTTTGGGTTGTTGCATATATGCAACCCAAAAGATATAACGGATAGCCCGACCTTTACAGCGTTAAAATGTTGAGAAGTGCAACGGAACAACTTTTTTATGCCGTAAAGGGAACGCCCAAAAACTTTTTATATAATTACCATTTAGTTCCTACGATTATCAGCCGGTCTGAGGTATCAGCATCAAAAATATCCAGATTATAGTTTCCGTAAAAATTATCGACAACCAAATCTGTCTTTGCTATCATTTCTTTAAAATTATCAATGGTTAAGGCTTGTACTTTTTCTTGAAAATTATATACTTTTTCTCCGTCAATAACCTTAATGTTTTTAACAATAAATCCATCTTTTACTTCACGGGTAATGTCGAATAGCACTCCGTCAATTTCTTTTTGCTCCTTCTCTACTAAAGTTCGTATCACTTTTTCAACATTCATAAAATCGATTACAAAATAGCCGTCTTCGTTCATCATTGTTTCGATGGCATTTAATACTTTATAATTATCCTTTTTATCGTCAAAATAGCCGAAACTTGTAAAAAGATTAAGCACCAAATCAAAAGCATCTTCGGTGAAAGGTGCACGCATATCTCGAACTTCAAATTTTAAGTTTTCGCTTTCGAATTGCTTGGCTTCCTTGATGCTGTTTTCGGATAAATCCACTCCTAAAACCTTATAACCCAAACTTGCCAAATATCTTGAATGACGACCTTTGCCACAAGCTAAATCAAGAATGTAAGCTCCACTGTCCAAATCAATTTCTTCCAGTAAGTTATTTATAAATTCCTCAGCTTCCTGATGATCTCTATTTTTGTATAAAAGGTGGTAATATTCCGAATCAAACCATTCTTCAAACCATTTCATAAGCATCCATTTGTAAAGTTTGTTCAAAAATAACAATTTTTATGAATTTATAACCATTAGAATTATTAGTTTTGCACGTTTAGTACTTACTATGGTGTATAATTTTATACGAATAACTTTATTAAGCTAATTTACAAAATTGAATAACAAATAACCTTATGGATTTTTTGTCCTGATTTTTACAAGAAATCCATATCATCATTAAAACGTTAGATAAATATATGACCAATAAAAAAACAGGGGCTTCTACTCTATTGAAGGAAGAAGTTATAAAAGGGATGCAAGAATTAAAAGCACAAGATATAGTTTGCATTGATTTACGTTCTATCCCCGGAGCTGTTTCTGATTATTTTGTAATCTGCCACGGAGAATCAAGCACGCAAGTAGAAGCTATTGCAAAATCGGTATATGATATAGTTTTACAAGATACCGGAGAAAAACCTTGGCATCAAGAAGGAAAACAAAATGCTGAATGGATATTGCTCGATTATGTTGATGTTGTTGCACATGTTTTTTATAAAGATGCTCGTGAATTTTACAACATTGAAGGACTTTGGGGAGATGCAGGAATAGAAAAAATTGAAGAAACAATAGAAAATTAAAAAGATATTTTTTAGATACAACAATGGCAGAAAAGCAAAACAACAAGAAGAAAAGCAACGGAATACCTCCGGCTCCAAAATTTAATTTTTATTGGATTTATGCTATCATAGCAATCATTTTATTGTCGCTGACTTTCCTTCAATCAGAAGGTGGCGTACATAAAACAACTCAAAGAGAGTTTGAATCAATGATGCTAAAAGACGGAGACGTTAAAAGAATTGACATTATAGATGGCAAATACGCTCAGGTTACACTAAAAAAAGAAAGTCTGAACAAAGACATTTACAAAAAGAAACTTGGACTAACGGGTGAACAAAAACTAATCGGAGGAGCATCGAAAGTAGGCCCTCAATTTCAATTTCAGATTGTAAATTATGAAGATTTCGCTAAAAATTTGAGAAAATGGGGCGATGAATACGGTATAGAGTACGATGTACACGAAACCAACAAAATGGGGCAAGAAATCATAAGCTGGTTAATCTTCTTCGGCATTATGATCGCCATTTGGATGTTCCTTATGCGACGTGTTACCGGCGGTATGGGAGGTGGAGGCTCACAGATTTTCAATATCGGAAAATCCAGAGCAAAAATGTTTGGAAGCCAAGGAGGCGAAAGTATCAATACTACCTTTAAAGATGTGGCAGGATTGGAAGGAGCAAAAGAAGAAATAAAAGAAATTGTTGACTTCTTAAAAAGCCCGGAAAAATATACTCAATTAGGAGCAAAAATACCTAAAGGAGCTTTATTGGTAGGCCCTCCGGGAACAGGGAAAACACTTTTAGCTAAAGCCGTTGCAGGAGAAGCTCAAGTACCTTTCTTTTCCCTTTCAGGTTCTGATTTTGTAGAAATGTTTGTCGGTGTGGGAGCTTCTCGTGTACGAGATTTATTCAAACAAGCGAAAGAAAAAGCACCGAGTATTATTTTTATAGATGAAATCGATGCCATCGGTCGTGCAAGAGGAAAAAACCCGAATATGGGTTCAAATGACGAAAGGGAAAACACACTAAATCAACTCCTTACGGAAATGGATGGTTTTGGAACTAACAGTGGTGTAATTATTCTTGCCGCAACCAACCGCGTGGACGTGTTAGACCCTGCCCTACTTAGAGCCGGTCGTTTTGACCGCCAGATTTTTGTAGATATGCCGGATTTGAATGAACGAAGAGAAATATTTGAAGTTCACTTGAAACCATTGAAATTAGGTAGTGATATTGACAAAGAATTTTTAGCCAAACAAACACCGGGATTCAGTGGTGCAGACATTGCTAACCTATGTAACGAAGCAGCATTAATCGCCGCACGTAAAAAGAAAAAAGTAATTGAACAACAAGATTTCTTGGACGCGGTAGATAGATTAATCGGAGGTTTAGAAAAGAAAAATAAAATCATTACCAAAGAAGAAAAAAGAGCCATTGCCATACACGAAGCCGGACACGCAACCGTAAGTTGGATGTGTGAATACGCCCATCCGTTGGTAAAAGTAACCATAGTCCCAAGAGGTAGAAGTCTCGGAGCAGCGTGGTATCTACCCGAAGAACGACAAATCACAACGAAAGAGCAAATTTTGGACGAAATGTGTGCCGCCTTAGGAGGAAGAGCCGCAGAAAAAGTAATGCTGGGAAGAATCTCCACCGGTGCGTTAAGCGACCTAGAAAAAGTAACCAAACAAGCTCACGCCATGGTTTCCATATATGGACTAAATGAAGCTATCGGTAACGTATCATTCTATAATATGGGAGACGGATTCACCAAACCATTTAGTGAAAAAACGGCTGCTTTAATGGACGATGAGGTCAAAAAAATAACAGACGAACAATACGCTCGTGCCATATCAATTTTGGAAGAGCACAAAGAAGAGTTAAACCAACTCGCTCAAAAACTAATAGAAAAAGAGGTAATTTTCAAAGAAGATTTAGAGCAAATTTTTGGAAAAAAAGATAAAAAAGAGGAAGAAGAACAAAAAGAAGAAGACTCAACCGTAGATGAAGACTTAGAAGACGGATTTATGGGAGAATAAACTTTGGGCGTTCCCC
>JALTUD010000666.1 GCA_027047735.1 Flavobacteriales bacterium
AATACTAAATTCCATTTTCTTTGCACTTATCTCAACTGCGTTAGGGATAGAACGGCGTGTTTGAACTCCTTTTGGTTTGTTGCATATATGCAAACCAAAAGAGTGAGTAGTGATAGCCCGACCTCTTTTTGATTAAATAACGTTTAGCGATAGCGATATGTTGTTTGTTCAAAAAGAGGGAACGCCCTACTCTATATACTGCAAATATTGCTTTATTTCTTGGGCTATTTTTGATTCGGGATATTGTTGTATTAATTCCTTATAGACGACTAGAGCTTCTTTTTTTTGTTTCAATTTATCTTCCAATACTTTGCCTTTGTTATAGTAGTACAAAGGTGCTTGTTCTGAGTGAGGAAACTCTTTAATTAACTGATTGAGTGTCTGTATTGTCAGTTCATTTTGATTGAGTCCGTCGCTTGTTTTTGCTATATAGACGAGTACTTGTTCTCTGTACTTGCTATTGGGATATTTAGCTAGAAATTGCTTTGATTTTTCTTGTAATAATAGTGCATTTTCAGTGTTTAGGCTTAAATCTTCAAGCACTAAATTTTGCTCTAATTTTGCTAGAGTGGATAGAGCTTGTTCTTCTGATTGCCCCCTTTTTTCGTGAATACTGCAACTTTGTACGCCAAAGGTTAAAAACAAAAAAAACAGCATAACCGGTAATTTTGCGGATATGCTGTTTTTTATTCTTGAATTAAACATTCAAATTATTTTACTCTTGATTATGCTCTTGCAGAAATTTTATCTTTTCTTCCTTCGTCATATCTATCAAGCCGTTACGAAGATAAGACTTCATACTTTTTGATAGAGGATTTCTCGGATACCTCTTTATCAACTCTTTGTAAGCTACTTTAGCTGCATCTTTTTTGTTCATTTTTTCTTCTAAAATCTTCCCTTTGTTGTACATATACACCGGTGTACGATTAGACTCCGGAATATCGTTAATCAAACGATGATAGATCACAACCGCTTCTTCATAATCTCCAATGTTTTCTGCTCCTTTAGCTGCAAAATCCAAGGCTTTTTCCAAATGTTCGCTATTTGGATAATGCTTTGCAAAATCCATTGAACTTTTATATAACTCACGAGCTACGTTTTGGTCAATTGTTAAATCATTTTTGATTAAGCGTTCGTCTAACTTTAACAAATCTTCATAATCTGCACGCTCCTGTTCGGGATTGGTTTCTACAACTTTTAACTCTTCCACCACCTCTTTCTTGGAAGAGTCATGCCCTTCTTCTTTCTTCTCCGACCCACCGCAACTTACAGCCAACACACTAAAAAACAATATAATATACGTTATTTTCATAATCACTTTTTATTTTTTTATTCTCCTCTTTGCTTCCACAATATTACCAACGCTCTAAAGATAGAAAAAAATATTATTTAGGCAAAAATTTCATTCGATAATTTACCGATACTTTTCCTTTGGTAATATCATTTAATTTTCTTTTAAGCAATCTTTTTTTCAAAGGGGAAAGATAATCGGTAAACAATACACCTTCGATATGGTCGTATTCGTGCTGTATGATACGAGCCGCTATACCGGTATAAGTTTCCTCTTTAAATTCCCAATTCTCATCAAAATAACTTATCCTGACGATACTCTTTCGCGTTACTTTTTCTCTTATTCCCGGAATACTTAAACAACCTTCCGAAAACCCCCATTCTTTGCCAGATTCTTCCTCTATAATAGGGTTAATGAAAACTTTCTTAAAGTCTTTTAATATTTCAAAATTCTTTGCTTCTATTTCGTTTTCGGGCTCTTCCTCTCCAAAAGGGGAAGCATCTACGATAAAAAGACGTTTAGCTTGCCCAATTTGAGGTGCAGCCAAACCTACACCCGAAGCGTTATACATCGTATCATGCATATCAGCTATTAACTTTGAAAGGTCCTCCCCTTCTTCAAATTCCTCACATTCTCTTCTTAAAACAGGACTTCCGTATGCTATTACCGGTAAAATCATTTGCGTAATTTATGTTTGTGTTATACCACTATATAATAATGACTAAATTTCGTGCAAAAATTATATTTTTTATTCAATTTTCCTACTGTTTTTCATAAAAACATTATAACGCCTTAAATCAACAAGTAATACTATTTGAATATTCGAAGAAGAAACGAAAAAAAGTGATATTTTGACTTTTCATAATGAAATCACTTGCGAATTTAAGGCGTCAATTCATCTATTCATTACCTTTGTAAGTATATGTCAAAATCAAGAGTAAAAAAGCAAAAGAAAAGAGGGGCTAAAAAAGTTAGTGCCGTAACGAATACTCAAATTCGCAAATCAAAACTAAGCCCGAAAGACTTGGTTCGCAAGGCGAGTAAAGCACCCAACGATATTTATATCGCTCAACGTTCTTTTGAGGAATTTCCTTTGGACTCGCGACTTAAAGAAAATTTGAAACGAAAAGGCTATGTTTACCCAACGGAAATTCAAGATAAAACGTTTGAGTTTGTCTTAGAGAAAAGAGATGTACTGGGAATTGCTCAAACCGGAACGGGAAAAACCGGTGCTTTCTTAATTCCTCTGCTCCAACGAAACTTAAAACTGAAACGAAATCCTTTTGTTTTGGTGGTTGTTCCTACCCGGGAATTGGCTTTGCAAATAGACAAGGAATTTAAAAGCGTTTCCAAGAACTTAAACCAATTTTCACACACGTTTATCGGTGGTACGAACATCAACAAAGATGTTCAAGCCTTGCGAAGACCTGCACATTTCATCATCGGCACACCTAGACGTTTACTTGAATTAATAAAACTTAAAGCTCTGGATTTAAGAGAAATAAACACTTTAGTAATTGATGAATTTGACCAATTATTAGCTCTCGGTTTTCTAAAAGCAATCGAACAAATTACCGGGGCTATGCATCGCCGCCAACACACTTTACTATTCTCGGCAACCCTCAACAAAAAACAATTACCTTTGATTCGTGAACTACTTTACAACCCGGTTACCATAAAGTTAAGCAAACAAAAAACCACAGGCGACCATATCGACCAAGACGTAGTCTATTACACCGGCGAAGAAGATAAAATAAACACCTTAATCAACATCTTGCAACAACACTCCGATAAAAAAACGCTCATTTTTGAAGAAAGCAAATATGCCGTAGAACAACTACATCAACAACTTGAAAATTCAGGCATAAAGTCCTCTTATTTTCATGGCGGAATGCTCCAGAAAGACCGTGTTGAGTCGCTTAAAAACTTTGACGAGGGCAAGACCAATATACTCATCGCTACCGACATCGCTTCACGAGGATTGGACGTTTCGGATATTTCCTTGGTCATCAACTACCAACTTCCTTTGACTTTCGACAATTACACCCACCGAATCGGACGAACAGGAAGAGTAGGCAAAAAAGGTTTGGCTTTAACTTTTGTAAAAAAAAGATGATTTGGGCGTTCCCATTACAGCATAAAAAAGCAATTCCGTGCACTACATTGCTTTTTAACGCCGTAATGGTCGGGCTATCACTACTCGCTTTTTTTGCTTGCAAACCAATTAAA
>JALTUD010000667.1 GCA_027047735.1 Flavobacteriales bacterium
CCCAATCGTCGGGAGCAACCATAATCAATAGACTTTCTCCATCTTTGTTTTCGTAGAGGTGATAAATATGGTTAATTAGTGGTTCAAACCTGATTTTAGCAGTGTATATTTGTTTGGAAATATCCACACGTTGTTGGATTTTTTGTGCTTGTTGTGCCAACAGTTCCATTTGCTCTTTTATCTGCAAAAGCTGAATATCGGTTTGGTGCTCCATCGCCGAAAAAGCCTTTGTTTTTATTTGCCCTTCTTCGGTTGGCTTTATCGGCAAACTTCCACGATGATGAGGAAAACTTAACGTGTTCGGTGTTTCCGTGATGCTGTCATCATCAATTGGATTGATGAACTCTTTGTTTGTTTTCGGGTTGCTCATTTTTTTCTTTATTTATGATAGTATTCGTTTGTATTTTAATTGCGTTAGGGACTTATTCCTAACGATTTGGCTATGCCCAGTAAGGGTTTTCGAAGCACTTTCGTTTCAGTTTATTACTAATTTTGTTACTTGCTTATCTCTCAATTTACCACTAAACCCCTTATTGGGTATAGCCTTTGTTACCCACTGGCATTTATTCTTCTATTAATGAGAATTTCTTTTTTGTATTTGATGTCATAATTCCACTTGCTTCCAAACTCATAATTCCGTCATATGAAATCCAGCGTCCTTTTTCAATCGAAAATTCTGCAATTGCTTGATGAGAAAATTTCATCATTGTTTTAGTTGGTCCACCTTTACCCATAAATGATGGTGAATTAAAAGTCCCATCAACAAATTCAACGATTTCATATTTTAAAACTGCAATCATTTCATTATTTTCCGTTTTTAAGTCAGTCAATGTCACTTTATTCACTTTATATGCAGAATCACATTCAAAATTTTGGTCGTTCGCTATTAAATTGACATCTAACTCCCAAGTGTCTCCAACTTTAACGGGATTTTGTGGAAGTTCAAAAAATATTGCAATCAAATTCTTTTGGCTACTCTTAACCCAAAAACTATGAATTCCGCCCGTTTCATAAACAGAACCTCTTAACATTACACCTTGGTTCATTGATTGCATCATTTTCAACATTTCTGCCATTTTATCGTCAAGTGTATCTGTCTCGACTTCCTCAACATTTTCTTTTGGTCTGGTTTGCATTACAATATCAATAATACCATTTTTCTTATTTGTGAGGTTTGTAACAAAATCAATATTCTTAAAAGATTTATTTAATTCTTCAAATAATTTTTGGACTTCATCTGTATTTTCATTTGTACTATCTGATAATGCGTCAAATAATCCTCCGAAATTGAATTTAATAGTTGATGTATCAATTTCAGTCATCACAGTTTGATAACTTAAAGTCTCACCAGCATTGATTTTCCAATTTAACTCAACTTTTTCATTTTTCTGTCCAAATGCAGTAATTGCATATAATCCTAATATTAATATCAATATTTTTCTCATATTTCTTTTGCTTGTGGGTAACGCGAGCATAATAAGCACCATAAAGCGTTTTTACTCCCTTTATACTTCTTCAAAATTCTTTTCCATAGCCCTACGCCTAAAGAAACTAAAATTCACTTTCTATGCACTCATTCCACTTGCGTTAGGGATTGGTATCCCTAACACGGGGCATCTAAGCACAATAAAATGGTTTTATTTTCCTTATACTTCTTCAAAATAAATTTCCATAGCTGGGGCTATACAAATTTATTTTTCATCGTCTAAGAAAACTAAACTCCGTTTTCTTTGCACTCACTTGCCCCGCGTTAGGTGTATCCCTAACATGAAATGAAAGTAAGCACATAAAGCGTTTTTGTCGCCCTCATACTTCTTCATATTTTATTTCCATAGCTGGGGCTATACAAAGAAAATATTCATCGTCTGAGAACTACAAATTCCACTTTCTTGCACTTATTTCATTCCACGTTAGGGATAGAACGGCATGTTTGAACTCCTTTTGTGTTGTTGCATATAAGCAACACAAAAGAGTGAGTAGTGATAGCCCGACCCTAAAACTAAAAAAGTGCGTTCCCGGTAGGGAATGCACTTTTTTAGTTTTAGGGGAACGCCCTACTGAATACTTAATTTTTTATCCAAATCGTCTAAGTAAGTTTTAAATTTCTTATCGGTTTCGGACAAGTTGTTTACGGTACGACAAGCGTGGAGAACTGTAGCGTGGTCTTTCCCTCCGCAGTGTTTTCCGATGTTTGCCAAAGATGATTTTGTCATTTTTTTAGAGAAATACATTGCAATTTGACGAGCTTGTACGACTTCTCTTTTTCTTGTTTTTGACTTCATCAATTCTATTGGTAAATCGAAGTAGTCGCAAACTACCTTTTGAATGTATTCGATGCTTACTTCTCTCGCTGTATTTTTGACGAACTTGTCAATCATTTGTTTCGCCAAATCCAAGGTAATGGATTTTTTGTTCAACGAAGACTGAGCAATCAGCGAGATAAGAGCTCCTTCTAATTCTCTAATGTTTGTAGATATGCTGTAAGCCAAATATTCCACTACTTCCTTCGGCAACTCAATACCGTCAGCATACATTTTTTGGTTTAGTATAGCTATTCTTGTTTTTAAGTCCGGAGCTTGTAAATCGGCAGATAGCCCCCATTTAAAACGAGAAAGTAAACGCTGTTCCATTCCTTGTAATTCAATCGGAGCCTTGTCAGAAGTTAGGATAATTTGTTTTCCGAGCTGGTGCAAATGATTGAATATGTGAAAGAAAGCTTCTTGCGTTTTTTCTTTTCCGGAAAGGAATTGAATATCATCAACTATCAGCACGTCAACCATTTGATAGAAATGAACAAAATCATTTATATTATTAGTTTTTACGGCTTCGATATATTGCTGTGTGAATTTTTCTGAAGAAACATAAAGAACCGTTTTACCCGGAAATCTGTTTTTAATAGAAATACCGATAGCGTGCGATAAATGTGTCTTTCCAAAACCAACAGAACCATAAATTAAAAGCGGGTTAAATGCTGTTCCTCCCGGTTTTTCGGCAACTGCGTATCCTGCAGAACGAGCTAGGCGGTTGCAATCTCCTTCTATAAAGTTATCAAAAGAGTAATTAGGATTTAGGTTAGAATCGATATTTATCTTTCTAAGCCCGGGTATAATAAATGGATTTTTAATCGGGTTTACGTTAATATCCAAAGGAGCACTTACCGAAGGGTTTTTAATAGCCTTTTTGTTAGTGGTTGGCATCTTAACGGTGTACGGATTAGAGCTTTTAGCACCGTTGTTTTCCATTACGATACTGTACTCCAATCTAGCATCCGGGCCTATTTCTTTACGAATTATCTTCTTTAGCAAAGTAACGTAATTTTCCTCAAGCCATTCATAAAAGAACTGCGAAGGAACCTGAATAGTAAGCACGTTATTCTTTAAACGAACAGGCTTTATCGGTTCGAACCAAGTCTTGTAGGCTTGCAGGGGTACGTTGTCTCTGATTACTTCCAGACAATTTGCCCAAATTTGTTTTAGGTTTTTACTCATACGTTTTTCTATAAAAAGTGTAAACACCTTTCATCATGTCAAGTTTGAGGGAAAATTTTCTTTTTGAGGGTTGTTATTTTTAGCAAGTTAACATTACTAACAGACTAAATGATACAATACCTCCAAAACAAAGTTCTCCGTCTTCTTGCTTTCTTAAAGGTGAAAAATAATAAATGCTACGGGGGTTGAAAATTGATTCTGCGAACATTTTCACGGTCATAATTTCAACAGTACAAATATTCACAAAAAAAAGTTAACAAAAAAATATTTTTACTATTGTTTTATAACTTTTTTTTACATCTAAAAATACCTAAATTTTGGCATAATTTTTTGTAAAAATGCTAGTCGTTTCAAAATCAGAATTTTGACTTTTTTTCTTCTCAAAATAGAAATCGACATGACCTAAACTAAGTGCTGACCATCCCGCTTGATTTACTAAAACTTTCTTACCTTTTTTATTAAAAAAGGTTTCAGCTTTTTCCAAAAAAGTATGGGTGTGTCCTCCTATGATAAGGTCGATGTTCTCTGTGTTTTGAGCTAACTTCCTATCAGACAATCTATTGTCTTTATATTCGTATCCGAGATGAGAAAGACAAATTACCAAATTGCATTTTTCGGTATTTTTTAACAGGTTAGCATAGTGATTTGATTGCTCTATTGGATCTAAGTAAACCGTTTCCTTATAAAGGCGTTTATCCACTAATCCGTCAAGCTCAATTCCGATTCCGAATATACCTATTTTTAACCCGGCTTTTTCTATAATAGTATAAGGAGTGGTTTTCCCGTCCAAAACCGTGTTTTTGAAATTATAATTAGCACACAAAAACGGGAAATTAGCATTGGGCAAAACCCTGTTAAAACCATCTACTCCGTTATCAAAATCATGATTTCCCATTGTAGAAGCATCGTACCCGATTTGGCTCATTAGTTTCAGTTCTAATTCTCCATGGTACATATTAAAATAAGGAGTGCCTTGAAAAATATCTCCGGCATCCAACATCAATACGTTTTTTTCGACTTTTCTAACCTCTTGAATCAAACTCGCTATCCTTTCCATTCCTCCGCGATTAGCATATTTTTTATGATTGCCGGGAAAAGGATCAATTCTACTGTGCATATCATTGGTGTGAAGAACCGTTAGCTTAACCAATTCTTTCTCTTTTCCGATTATATCGAATGAGTTTAAAGAGGTTAATCCCAAACCTCCGACCGCGAGTGTTTTTATAAAGGTTCTTCTATTCTGCATTGTATATTCTTCCGTCTAAAGCGAGATTAATCTCCAAGTTTCTTTTTTTCAAGTCAATCAAATAATCGATAATAGCATCTCTTAGCTTGATTCCTGTTTTTTCTACACTGATGGGATTTAAGAAAAAATCCATGTGGTCACCACCGTTGCTTAAATAGTCGCTGGTTACAACTCTGTAACTGCGTTGAGGGTTAAACTCTTTATTATTAATCAGTACATTGTTGACTTTTCCGCCTGCCATCATCATTCTAAAATTGCTAACCGGAACTCCGGCTTTTCGCGAAGGAGCTTCTAGCGATTTTTTTCGTACAAACTCAATCAGTTCTTTCATTTTATCCCCAGAAATTTCTACGATTACAATTTCATTTTCAAAAGGCATCAACTCAAATATTTTACCTCTGGTAATCGGACCTTTGGGAATAGAAGTTCGCAAACCTCCATTATTCAGGAGTGCAAAGTCCGGTGTTTTAGACGCTTTTCGTTTTGCAGTTTGATACGTTAAATCCGCAACAAAATTACCAAGCAATCCTTCCGGTACACCAACTTCCAAATCAACATGAGTATAGTTCAGGACTTCATCCATCTTAGCCTTCATGCTATCCCTGTATGGCTTTATGATAGGTTCTAAATCTGCCGAAAGCGGAACCGTTGCATCTACGGGAATATTCTCCGAAGTTGCTTCTGTAACTGTCAAAGTTTGGTTACAGTTTGCAAAAAGCAACGGAAAAATCAGGAATGCTATATATTTTCTTAAATTTGTCATTTACCAAAGGCTGATTGAGAAAAAACAAGCCAAAAGCGTTCAACAATTCAACCTTAAAAAGGTAAAGTTGTAAGCACTTGGCACCAAAACACAAAGCTAACAAAAATATGTTAATATCCGAAATAAAAATACGGGTTCGATATGCCGAAACCGATAAAATGGGCTACTGCCATCACAGTGTTTACGCACAATATTTTGAAGAAGGCAGAACAGAATTGATGCGAGATTTAGGGGTTAGTTATTTAGACATGGAAAACCAAGGAATTATGCTTCCTGTTTTAGAATTGAAAACCAAATATTTAAAACCTGCATACTACGATGATGTGCTAACCATAAAAACTACCCTAAAAGAATATCCCGGCGTGAAGATTAAGTTCTACTACGAAACCTTTAATCAACATGGAGAAAAAATTAACTTTGCCGAAACAACTTTGGTATTTGTAAAAGCGAAAACCATGAAACCCACCAAACCACCTTTATTTTTCTTGGAAAAATTAACCTCACTCAAAAAATGAAAAGATTACTTACCTATTTATTATTTTGTGTACCGGTTCTGTTGTTTAGTTTTTCTTCCGGAAAAACGTATCAAATTGCAGTACTGAAATACCGCGGTGGAGGAGATTGGTACGCTAATCCTACTTCGTTACCCAATTTAGTAAAGTTTTGCAATAAAAACTTACACACTACCATAGACGAAGAAGTGGCAGAAGTAGATGTCGGTAGTGTCGATTTGTTTAACTATCCTTTTGTACACATGACCGGGCACGGAAATGTTGTTTTTAGTTCGCAGGATGCAGAAAACCTTCGTAAATATCTTATAGGTGGTGGTTTTTTGCATATTTCCGATAATTACGGAATGGATAAATTTATCCGCACCGAGATGAAGAAAGTATTTCCAGAACTCGAATTTATAGAACTACCCTACTCGCATAAAATCTATCATCAAACATACGATTTTGACAAAGGTTTACCTAAAATACACGAACACGACGGCAAAGCCCCGCAAGGTTTCGGGTTGGAGTACGAAGGTCGCCTGGTTTGCTTTTACGATTACGAATGCGATTTAGGAGACGGTTGGGAAGACGAAGAAGTGCATCACGACAGTAAAGAAGCTAGAACCAAAGCCCTTCAAATGGGAGCGAATATGATACAATTTGTCTTTATGGGACAATAAAACAAATAAAACTTAAATGGAAAAAATAATATCGTGGAATGTCAACGGAATTAGAGCCGTAGCCAAAAAAGGTTTAGTAGAAATACTGCACGATTTGGACGCAGACATATACTGTTTTCAAGAAACAAAAGCACAGTCGCATCAGGTGGAAGAAGCCTTGCAAGGACTGGAAGGATACCACATTTACAGCAATAGTGCCGAAAAAAAAGGATACAGCGGAACCGCCATTATTACCAAAATACAGCCCATTTCAGTAACCAACGGAATGGGAATAGAAGAGCACGACAAAGAAGGACGTGTAATCACGGCGGAATACGAGGATTTTTATTTGGTAAACGTTTATGTGCCTAACAGTCAAGGAGGTTTGGTTCGATTACCTTATCGTCAAAAGTGGGATGCCGATTTGTTAAAATATATGCAAACCCTCGAGGAGAAAAAGCCCGTAATTTTATGCGGAGATTTAAACGTGGCACATCAACCCATCGATATAAAAAATGCCAAAGCAAACTTTAACAAAACAGCAGGTTACACCATCGAAGAGATAGAAGGAATGGATAATTTCCTAAAAGCAGGTTACACCGACTCATTCCGTTACCTTTACCCAAATGAAGTAAAATATTCGTGGTGGAGTTACCGCATGAAAGCACGCGACCGAAATATAGGATGGCGTATCGATTATTTTTTGATTAGCGACAAATTGCTAGACAAACTAAAAGACGCCTTCATCCTCAACGACGTATATGGCTCAGACCATTGCCCCGTAGGAATATTGATAGAACTTTAAGTTTTAGGGAAAGTTTAGGGCGTTCCCCTTTTCTGCAAAACCAACATAACGCTCTCGCGTAACGTTGGTTTTGCAGAAAAGGGTCGGGCTATCCACTATATCTTTTGGGTTGCATATACGCAACAACCCAAAAGGATGCCGTTTCTATCCCTAACGCGAGTAAAATGGCGGATAGAAAGTGAATTTTTGGTTTCTTAAACGATGAATAAAAATTTTGCATAGCCCCAGCTATGGAAAATTTTTATGAAGAAGGATAAGGAATCAAAAAACGCTTTGTACCGTCTATTTTATTCGTGTTGGGGATACAAATCCCTAACGCGAGTTGATTAGACAATGAAAAATAAATTTGCAAAGCACCAGCTATGGAAATTTATTTTGAAGAAGTATAAGGAAAATAAAAACATTTTATTTTGCTTAGATTAATTGTGTTAGGGATACCAATCCCTAACGCTTGTAAAAAGAGCAGTAAGAAAACAAGGATTGTAATACCGTCGTGGGTAATTTGATAATCAAAATAAATTTGAGGTTTTTACCTAAAATTGGTATTTTTGTAATAACACTAATAAGCCATGAAAAATACATCAATATCACTCGGAGATTATTTCGAGCAATTTGTTAAAAGTCAGGTTTCTGCCGGACGATACAAAAACGTAAGTGAAGTTATAAGGGCAGGTCTAAGATTATTAGAAAATGAAGAGAGTAAAATTATAGCATTAAGAAACGCTATACAAGAAGGAGTAAACAGTCCTTTGGTTAATGATTTTGATTTTGATGAAAATCTGAAAAGACTAAAAGCTGAAAAAAGAAAAAATGGCTAAAATTGTGTTTAGACAAAAAGCTATCGATGATCTAAATAATATTTGGAATTATACATTTGAAAAATGGTCTGAAAAGCAAGCTGATAAATATTACGCAATACTTAGAATGGCTTGTAATGGAATAGGAGAAAATCCTGAAACCGGAAAAAATACGTGGAAATAAAAGACAACTTACTTGGGTTTAAATCCGGAAAACATATCATATTCTATCATCAAACATCAAAAGATAAAATTGAAATAATAAGAATTTTGCACGAGAGAATGGATTTAAAAAACAGAATACCGAAATAAAAATTACACCAACAAGAAAAATAGAACATTCGCAGATAGTACTAACCCTATTAGATAAGAGCAATAAATATAGTGCAAAACCGAAAATTGGGTGCGTTGAAATTCCAATGCACTATACTAAACTGTTAAAATATCTAAGAGAGAAACGGTTTTATTGTTACTTTTGAAAAAAACGATTCAGAATAGTTATGAATTTACTTAAAAGGATTTCTTTTTTTGCTATGATTTCGGTAGCTACTAGTTTGATTTCCTTTTTATTGTTACCTATTCTGACCGAATATTTAAGCCCTGAAGATTATGGAATTTTATCTATTTATAATGCCGTAACTCGTTTTTTAATTGCTATTATTCCATTAGGAACTATAAATATTTTAACCATCACATTGATAAAAGATTTAAATTTATTTAAAAAGCAATTCAAATCTTTTTTACAGCTATCAGTTCTGAATGCTGTATTAATCTCCTTATTAATTTTTGTTTATATAACTGTTACAAACTCCTCTTTTTTTGGATTGCCGAATTGGTTAGCTGTAGCTACACCAATTTTTGCATGTGGTGTTATATATTATGATGCTTTTACTAACATAAGTATTTTCAGACAACAGAGAAAATGGTTTTCTATTTTCTCAATTTCTAAATTTTCTATTGAAATCGGGGTGTCTCTATTTTTAATAATTCTGCTTGGGTTTAAATGGGAAGGAAGAATATTCGGTATTATTCTTAGTTTGATTATTAGCTTAATACTAGGGGTTTATTATATAAAAAAAGAACAATTATATTTACCTGTCGGAACTATTGATAAAGAAAATATGTATTCTCTTATTAAGGAGGGACTTCCATTAATCTTAATGACTTTATCTATAACAGTTATGAATTTATCCGACCGGTTGTTTATTGAAAAAATGGAATCGTTGCAAGATGTAGGGGTTTATAATGTTGGAGCTACTATAGCAAGCGTTGAATTGATAATGGTTTCAGCATCTATTTCTGTGTTTAGACCTCTAATTTATAAACATCTTAAAAATAAAAAAAGAGACCTGTTATTGCAAGTTACCAATAGCTTTATTTTAGTAACTACATTATTTGCTATTTTTGTTTCAAGTGATTGGATTTTTGATAATTTTATAAATGTAAACTATAGTATTGGGAAAAAATATGTTTTTATCATTGCTTTAGGTTTTTTATTTTGGGGAGTATATAATTTTTACATTTCCTATGTATTGTATTACGATAAGCATTTAATTAATGCGTATGTTTCTGTATTTGGAATGGTATTGAATTTAATCTTAAATTATGTTCTAATCACTCGTTTTGGAACTATCGGTGCGGCTTATGCTACAGCTATAACTTATCTATCTATGTCTATTATTGTTGTTATAACGGCATTAAGTATTAAGAATAAAAACAGAATTGATTTTTTTAAGGAATAAGTCTAAAGTTAAACGATAAAGTGAAAATAAAAGAACTATTTTTGTCGCCTAATTAATTATAATTGAATTTACGCCTATAGAATAATGAAAATATTCCGTAAGATTTCCGAAATTAGAGCGAAAGCATTAAGTTATTATAGGATTTTTGTTCTCAAACTCAAATACAATAATATTGAAATAGGATTTAATAGTTACATTGGAAAAAATTGTCAAATTCATTGTGATAACGATGCTAAAATTATTTTTAAAAGTGTTCATCTGGCAGATGGAGTTGTAATACATGCTAGAAGAAGTGGAAAAATAATAATTGAAAAGTGTTATTTTGGATTTAATTGTGTTGTTTTTTCAATGGATTCCATAACTATTGGGGAAAATGTTGAAATTGCTGAAATGGTTGTTATCCGTGACCAAGACCACAGATTTGATTTTTCAAACACTCCCATTTCCCAACAAGGATTCTATCATGCACCGATAAAGATTGGCAATAATACTTGGATTGGAGCTAAAGCAACAATTTTAAAAGGTGTGTCAATTGGAGATAATTGCTTGATAGGAGCTCATTCTCTTGTTAATAAAGGTGATTTTCCTGATGGGAGTTTTATTGTTGGGAGTCCTGCTAAAAACAAACATTAAAATCCTCCTCGTAGAAATTAACAGAACCAATACAGAATATAAATACAATACATTTACATTGAAAATAAAAGTTACATATATTCTTTCTAACATCGATAAAGCCGTTGCTTTTGAATGGATTGCAGAACATTTGGATGCTGATAAATTTGAATTATCATTTATTTTGCTTCATTCCCAAGAACCCTTTTTGCATCGTTGGCTTATAGAGAAAGGAGTTGACAGTTATTTTATTCCTCATTTCGGAAAAAAAAGTTATCCTAAATCGTTTGTTTCGGTTACAGCTCTTTTAAGAAAAATAAAACCGGATATTGTTCATACTCACCTTTTTGATGCTAATCTTATTGGACTTTCAGCTGCTAAACTATTGAGGATAAAACGAAGAATTTATACGCGACATCATTCAACTTTTCATCATGATAATTTCCCTAAAGCTATAAAATACGATAAGGCGAGTAATC
>JALTUD010000668.1 GCA_027047735.1 Flavobacteriales bacterium
AATTTACAAATATTCAGGTATTTCACGCCGAATAAGGTGTACTGGGTTGGGCTGAAAATTGTTCCGATTTTGTTGTTTGCAAATTTGTGTTTGGGAATATATTACAATCAATCTATTTGGTATAAATTGTCCAATAAAACGATATACGGAGCTTTAATTTCTATTTTAGGAGCTTTGATAACAGTCGTAGTTAACTATAATTTTATTCCGGAGTATAGTTATGTTGCTTCCGCTTGGGCAACGTTGTTGTGTTACATGAGTATGATGATTTTGTCTTATTATTTAGGAAAAAAATATTATCCGATTAGCTACAATTTAAAGAAGGCTTTTTTGTACCTGTTTTCAGCCTTGCTTTTATTTTTTCTACGCTACCGTCAAGACTTAACAGGCGATTTTAGTTGGGGTGTTTTTATATACCATTCTTTCTTGATTCTATTATTTCTTGCACTTGTCGCTTTTATGGAACAAAGAACCATAAAAAGACAATTTCCGAAATTGTTTAAGCAAGTTCAATCAGCTTCTTGAAGAGATTGAACATTTCTTAATTTTGAAAACGAAATTTTTTGAATATATTTACATAGGTATAATTCTTAAAAGCAACCACTTAGCCAATAAATACGTTACGATAACAGATGTTCAAAAATGTATATATAATTTTTCTTTTGATTAGCCTGTCTTCTTATGCCCAACTGGTAGATTACGAGATAAAGATTGTGGAGATAATGGCTACGGCAGATGCCTCTGATTTACAGGGGCAAGACCCTACATGGTATATTTGGTTTAAAGATAATGGAACGAATGGTTCAGCTATTACCTCGTGGGTGCCGACAGGTTGTATTTATTTATCAGACAATAACTATGGGTCTTGGTTTTCCGGTACGCCCAATCAAGGGCCGTCAATTCCTTTTTCGTGGCAAATTGTAACAGGTACAGATGCCACTCAAATCCAAACTCAAATAGAAGGATTTGAAAAAGATTGCCCAAATGATTGTAGTTACGATGGTTCGTGCTATTGGGGTACGATAAATGATGATAATCACGATAATCGGGCAAATTCAGGAAATATAGATTTCACTCTAGACCCTCCTTGTCAATGGAATCAATACGAGATAGCAAATGACGATTATCACGCGAGAGTAGAAATTTATTGGACATTTAGTGCTTTAGATGCAGGAGAAATAGATGGAGAACAATATGTTTGTATGAATGGCGACCCAACAGTATTAGGCTCTGTACAGGACGGAGAACCGGCAACGTCTAATTTTGCTAGCTACCAATGGCAACAGTCTTTAGGTTGTACAGGTGCTTTTGTAGATATTCCCGGAGCAACAAATTCCACTTACGACCCTCCGCTGGGTTTGATTCAAAATACGTGTTTCCGAAGAAAAGTTTTAACGCCTTGCGACGAAGCTATTTCCAATGAGGTTGTTGTAGGAATAGAAGTTCCTTCAGTTGCTGCAACATCAATTACAGCCCTGCCTGCAAGTTTATGCGGAGCAGGCAGTGTAACCTTGTCAGTCAATGGTGGAACCCTCGGCTCAAATGCTGATTGGTATTGGTATGATAACGACCCGAACTCAAACGGAAACCTTATTGGAACAGGAGACCCGTTTACAATAAATGTTTCTTCAACTTCTACTTTTTATGTGAGAGCAGAAGGAAACTGTTCGGTAACACCTTCCGTTAGCAAGTTAGTAGTAGTAGAAAACCCATCTAATCCTCCAACAACGTTAACATCTTCTGGTTCTTCTATTTGTTTGGGAGGAAGCACAGATTTAACCGCAACCGGAGGAGTATTGGGGACCAATGCTGTGTATGCATGGTACGACCAAGACCCCAATTTAGGAAGCCCATTGCCTATTCATACGAGTTCTATTCCTTCGTATATTGGAGTAAGCCCTGCAACCACGACAACTTACTATGTGCGTATAGAGGGGTGTGATACAACGGCTTTGGCTTATACAACGGTTGTTGTAACTCAACCTTCAACAGCACCGACAGGTATTACGGCTAACAATACTACGGTTTGTCCTAACGATATGGTTTCTTTAACGGTAACCGGAGGAAGTTTAGGAGATGGTGCGGATTGGTATTGGTATGAAAACGGCTGCGGAGCCGGTACAGCTATAGGTACGGGAGCTACAATAAACGTCAATCCATCTGTAACGACTAACTATTTTGTACGTGCCGAAGGTACTTGTAATATGACGAATTGCATGAATATTACCATTGTTGTGGACGAAGAGTCAACTCCGCCTGCATCTGTTGTTGCTTCAGCTACAAATGTTTGTCCGGGTGATGTTAGTGTATTGTCGGTTGTCGGTGGGAATTTAGGTACGGGAGCAGATTGGTATTGGTATGCCTCTTCTTGCGGAGGGACTCCCGTAGGAACGGGAAGCAGTGTAAGTGTAAATCCAACAGTAACAACGGATTACTTCGTTCGTGCGGAAGGTAGTTGTAATACAACTTCTTGTGCAACAACAACTGTCAATGTCAAATCAATATCAACTGATGCTACGGGAATTACGGTGTCTAATAATAATATTTGTGCAGGAACGACTACTACGCTAAGTGTTTCCGGAGGTAGTTTGGGTGCAGGAGCAACGTGGGAGTGGTACACCGGGTCTTGCGGTGGTGTTTACTTGGGTAGCGGTACAAGTCTTTCTGTATCACCAACTACCACTACAACTTATTATGTAAGAGCCGAAGGAGATTGTAATACTTCAGGGTGTGTAAATGCAACGGTAACAGTTTTGCCGACTTCTACATTGCCGACTTCTATTTTAGTTTCTAATCCGAATGTTTGTCCTAATTCTTCAACCGATTTGACCGTTGTGGGAGGAAATTTGGTTAACGGAGATAATTGGACGTGGTATGAAGGTGGATGTGGTTTAGGTACGTCTATCGGAACAGGAAACACTATAAACGTTTCTCCTACATCTGCAACAGAATATTTTGTGAGAGGAGAAGGAACATGTGGGTTTACAAATTGTGCAAGTGTAATGGTGAATACAGATGAAGTATCTACAGCCCCAAATGAAATAGTGGCTACGAGCACAGCTCTTTGTGTGGGACAATCTACTGTATTGTCCGTTTCGGGAGGGAATCTTGGTTCGGGAGCAACATGGCAATGGTACTCCGGTTCGTGTGGTAGTAATCCCGTGGGAAGTGGTAATTCAATAAGTGTCGCTCCTAGTGCTACAACAACCTATTATGTGCGAGGTGAAGGTAATTGTGGTAATTCAGCTTGTGTAAGTATAACGATAGATGTCGGGGCGGGAGTAGATGCTCCTACGGCAGCTAATGTTTCTACCGATAATATCTGCCCCGGAGTAACAACAACACTAACTGTAACAGGTTCTACATTGCCGAGTGATTATACTTGGGTATGGTACACAGGAGCTTGTGGAGCTGTGCCTATTGGTGTGGGAACAAGTATCGATGTAACTCCGACCTCTACCGAAACTTATTTTGTTCGTGCAGTTGGAACGTGTGGAGCAACATCATGTCAAAGT
>JALTUD010000669.1 GCA_027047735.1 Flavobacteriales bacterium
ATGGCAATCTCTTTCGGATTTACACACAACACCGGTATTTGATACTTATTGGTAATCACTTCTTGTTCATAATTGCTCATCATACCGAACAATGAATTTTTTTGAAGATTCATAATCGATATTAAATCCGCATCAACATCGTGAGCAATTTCAATCATTTGATCAACGAAATCGCCTTTTTTCTTAACAATATGTGCGGTAACTTTTATTCCTTTTTCTTTCAGGTATTTTGTACCCCAAGCAATATTACCCTTCAACTTATGAATTAAAAACTCATCCGTTTCTTTAGGTGTAACAATATGAACCTCTGAATTAAAATAGGTAGCAATTGCCGCTACATACTCTAATTTTTGCTTTGTTTCATTGTGCAAATCCATTGGAGCAACAATAGCATCATATCCCGATGGTTTCATTCCTTCTTTCTGCACCACAATAAACGGCACAGCCGAATTTGTAATCACCTTAAGAGCCTTACTTCCCGTAAGTTTTTGCCATCCGCTTGCACCATGTGTTCCCATCACAATAAAAGCAGCACGTACCTCTTTGGCAGCACCACCTATATCATCAAAAATATTTCCTACTTTTATCAACGTAGAAACAGGTACATCTTTCTCATAAGACTTTGCTAATTCTACTTCTTTTTCCAATTTCATTTCGACCTCATCAACATCCGCTTCTTCTTTCACAACATGTAAAATAACGACCGATGTACCTAATGTTTTAGCTAACTCCACTGCATGATTAATTGCAACGTGAGCCACTAACGTAAAGTCCGTTGGAACTAATATTGGCTTCTTCATTTAATTTTATATTTTCTTTGTATTCTTAATTTGAGGTTGTAATATTAACTATTTTTATTTACATCTCCAAAAATTGAATTTAATAATTAACCGTAAGGCATACAAACACCTCAAAAAAGCGGATTATTTACTATTTTTTTAAGGGGCGTTCCCCTCTTTTTAAAAACAACATACCGCTATCGCTAAACATTGTTTTTAAAAAGAGGGTCGGGCTATCCGCTATATCTTTTGTGTTGCATATGTGCAACAACACAAAAGGATGCCACTTCTATCCCTAACGCGTGACTAATCTTTTTTTAGACCTAGTAGGTTTTAAAAACCTACTAGGTCTCAGTGAAATGAGCGACAAAAAAATGAGTTTTAGTTTCTTTAGACGATGAAAACAATCTTTGCATAGCACCCACTATGGAAAGATTTTATGAAACAAAATAAAGGAAATAAAACGCTTTATATCCTTCTATTCAGTGCGTGTTAGGGATACAAATCCCTAATACAGAATCATCCTTAAATATGACAAGAGGTTTAGCATTCCTTAATAATAAACATCACACTACTATTCAAAATTAAAGCTTAAAAACTGTATTTTTTACATACTAGAAAGTAAAAAAGTATTTTTTTCTTATATTTGATTCCCATTCTTTTATTTTCATCATAAAAAAAACACATGAAAAAGATTAATTCAATCATAATATTCATCTTTCTTATTAAAATTTATTTAGCTCAATCAATAGGAATAAATTCAACAGGTATTGCCCCGGCACCATCAGCTATACTAGACATATCCTCCACAAACAAAGGTCTTTTAATTCCCAGAGTAAATATTATTGACTTAAACACAGCAACTCCCGTTACTGCCCCAACAACAAGTATTCTAGTATATAATACAAATACAACTTCAGGTGTGGGATATTACTTTTGGGACGGAACAAAATGGACAAAATTACTAGATGCAAACTCGACTACCGACGACCATGATTGGTACAAAGAAACAACTACAGTAGCACCAACTTTAATAACAGACGATATTTATACAGAAGGGAAAGTGAGAATTTCAACCCCTAATTATCCCCCGTTATTGGTAGAAAGAACCTCTACTGTAACCGGAGGAATAGCAGGAATTATCAGAGCAAAAAAATCAACAACAAGCAATATGGTTGACGGATTCGGTGTTCGATTAGATTTCGCAATTGAAGATAATGCCGGAATCGATAATGAAATCGCTCATATTGGAGCTGTAAGAGATGGAGCTGACAATTCAGGTAGATTACAAATTTGGACAGAGAATGCCGGTGTAGACGGAGTAAAAATGGTGGTTAGACCTAATGGAAAAGTTGGTATTGGTTTGTTATCTCCAACTAGAGGGCGACTGGAAGTTAACCATAATGTTTCTAATGAATATTCAATGAGATTATTTAACAATCAAGATGCTGGAGGTAATTTGTTATTACTAGAATCCAATGGAGGGTCGAATGACGATACGCTAATTTATGTAATAGGAGATTTAAACGGAACTCCAACAGATAAGTTTATTTTACTAGGAGATGGTCGAGTAGGAATAAATCAAAGTAATCCCAATAGTCTATCTAAATTAGACATTAATGGATACTATATAGGTAAGGTATTTTCTTTTTCTGCATATTCAAGTAATGTTGTTTCTAATTACTCTAATGGAAGCATCTCATTTTCAGAAGTAGAGGATAACCATAATGATTATAATGGCACAACTTATACCGCACCTGTTGATGGTTTGTATTTTTTTTCAACCCATATTACTTTTGATGGAGGGGATGGAAATGACGATACTCAATATTTAAGGTTTCTTAAAAATGGTACAACTTCTATAAATACTTTATTTATGGATCCTTTATTTTTTTCAAGGACTGGCTATGAGTACCCTCTTTCAAATTCATGTATTGTTCATCTGAATGCAGGTGAAACAATAGAAGTAAATATTTCTGACGTTCAAATTACAACGACTGACTATTCTACAAGAAGTTTTATGGGATATTTTATCAGTAAATAGGACTCTATTGGTTTTTAATATAGCGTTGTTCTAATTTTAGAATTAGAAGATATGAAGAAAACCAGGCTTAGTCAAAGAACTTCTATTATATTTGCTCATATATATATATATATAATCCTACATATGAAATATTTATTCTATTTACTTGTATTGCTTTTCTTTGTTAAATGTCAGAATGAAAGTAAAACAGACCCCCATAAAGAAGCTGAGACCACTTACTTGTTACCTCAAGGATATTGGCGAGGTGCACTGGCTATAAACGAGCAAGAAGAAATACCTTTCACCTTTGAGATAAAGGGAGATTCTATCTTTTTTCTCAATTCTGATGAACGAATTGGTGCGAAGTTAGAACAAGAGGGTGTGGATTTCGTTGTTCAAATGCCGGTATTCGACAGTGAGTTTCGTTTTATAAAACAAAATGACTCTAGTTTGTTGGGAAAATGGCACAATTATGCAAAAGGGGATAATTATACTATGGATTTTGGAGCGACTTATCACAACCAAACACGCTTTCGTGTACCGCACGATTCTAATCGTAAACATTTAATCGACGGTAAATGGGAAACTAAATTCAGCCCAAATACACCGAATGAATACAAAGCAATTGGTTTATTTGAAGAAACCAATGAATCTGTTACAGGAACATTTATTACAGAAACCGGCGATTATCGTTTTTTGGAGGGAGGAATTCA
>JALTUD010000670.1 GCA_027047735.1 Flavobacteriales bacterium
TGGAGCATATCAAAAAGAACGGAAAACTAATGTCTATTTATGAATTGCAAGCCGTAGATGGATTTGATATTCCCATTATACTTGCTATCAATCCGTTTGTTACCGTAAAATCAGAGTTTTATTCGCCGCATACATCGTTTAAAGAAATGATGGATAATGCCAAAAATTATGTGTTTTTGCGTTATACACGAATTTTAGAGCAACAAAAGGGATATAATCCAATAAGCGATGATGATTGGGCTAGTAGTTCCAATAGCCATTATTTGGGAAATAAAGATAAATTGTATATGCGGTATCGGTTTAAATACCTCAACAATGTAAGTATCGGATTTACGGCAGAAAAAGACGCAGGGGAATCTTTTTTGGGGAACAAGCGTGCAGAACAACTCTTTAATTTGCAGCAAAACAAAGGATTTGATTTTTATTCGGCTCATTTTTACATACGAAATGTTGGGAAAATAAAAGGATTAGCCATAGGAGATTATCATATGCAATTGGGGCAGGGGCTCACCTTTTGGACAGGTTTAGCTTTCGGGAAAATGGTAAATGTAATGAGCTTTAAACGAAATGCAAGAGGAATAAAACCTTACGCCTCGGTGGATGAAAACAATTTTTTAAGGGGAGCGGCAATCACCTACAAATTGCATAAGAACCTTGATGTAACAGCATTTGGGTCAAGAAAAAAAATAGATGCCAATATAGCAACAGTTAGCGATTCATCTAATCAGAACATAGACGGAATCAGTACTTTCACTTCGTTTCAATCCACAGGAAATCATAATACCGTAGGTTCGTTAACCGACCGCCACAGTTTAGAAGAAAACTACGCCGGCACCAACCTTAAATTTCACAACAATAACCTTTCTGTTGGTTTAACAGGAGTTTATTCTTATTTCGGAGGAGAAATAAAACGAACGCTAAAACCTTATAGTCAATTTCAATTCAATAGCAATCAAAATTTGGTGTTAGGTGCCGATTACAGTTATTTGTACAAAAACTTCAACCTATATGGAGAAGTTTCCCGAAGTCAAAATGGAGGAACGGCTCAATTGCACGGGTTGCTGGCATCATTAGACCCTAAATTATCCGCATCAATCCTTTACCGAAATTACGGAAAAGATTACCAATCCCTAAGAAGCAACGCTATAGCCGAAAACAGCACCAATGTAAACGAAAAAGGACTGTTATTCGGGTTGGAAGCACGTCCCAACCGATTTTGGATAATAGACGCTTACTTAGACCAATACAAATTTCCGTGGCTACGTAATCAAACCGATCAACCTAATACTCGCGGATTAGACGGATTGGCACAAGTAAAATATCAACCCTCAAAAAAATTAGAAATGTATGTGCGGGTTCGCAATCGCTTAAAGCCCAAAAATAAACCCAATGTAACCAGTGGCGTATCACAAGTAGAAGAAGCTTCAAGTTGGTATTATCGTTATCAGGTAGCCTATAAAGTAACCGAAACCATTCAGTTGAAAAACCGCGTCGTATTTAGAACCTACAAACAAGGAACACAAGCAGAAGAATACGGATATTTAGTCTATCAAGATATAATTTATAAACCATTATCGGGTCCCCTTTCCTTCACGTTCCGTTATGCTCTATTCGACACCGATTACAACACCAGAATCTACGCCTACGAAAACAATGTGCTTTATTCTTACTCAATCCCCGCCTACTATAACCGCGGAACACGAACACAACTCACCGTAAGATACCGAATAAAAAAAGGAATCGACTTATGGTTACGATGGGCACAATGGCACTACGATAACGTAGAAACGATTGGTTCAGGCTTAGATGAAATACAAGGAAAAAACAAAACCGAAATCAAGGCACAGCTAAGATTTGTATTCTAATCATTTGGGCGTTCCCCTCATCTGCAAAACAAACATATCGCTCTCGCGAAACGTTTGTTTTGCAGATGAGGGTCGGGCTATCCGTTATATCTTTTGGGTTGCATAAAGGCAACAACCCAAAAGGATGCCACTCCTATCCCTAACGCGAACGAAATTGGCGAATAGAAAGTGAATTTTTGGTTTCTTAGACGATGAATAAAAATTTTGCATAGCCCCAGCTATGGAAAAATTTTATGAAGAAGGATAAGGAATCAAAAAACGCTTTGTGTCGTCTATTTTGTTCGTGTTAGGGATACAATCCCTAACGCAAGAAATTAGGAAATAATAAAGTAGAGTTTAGTTTATAAATTTATAAAGAGGAAACAAATAGTCATTCTATATAGGTTTAAAACTTATACCATTTCAATGTTTAAATTGTATCAAACAATCAACTCATATCTTTTCCCCGGCAATTGTTTAACTGCACCTTTAAACTCTAAAAGCAGCAATTGAGCAGATAGTACACTCATAGTTGATTCGGTAACTATAGCCAGTTCGTCAATCGTTAAAGATTGTTTTTCTAAGGCATCAACAATAACCGTTTCCTCCGGAGTAAGCTCAATAAAAAGTTGAGGTTGAGGATTTTTTTGTATTTGTTTAGTCCAACACAGAGCTTTCGGTACATCTTCCGTATGTTGCAAAAGAAGAGCCTGTTTTGTCTTGATGAGGTGATTACACCCCTCCGAAAACACATCGCCCATTCGACCCGGAACAGCAAAAATATCCTTGTAATATTTTTTACCCAGTTTAGCTGTAATCATCGAGCCACCTGTCATAGTAGATTCAATTACAATAATTGCATCGCACATTCCCGCAACAATTCTGTTTCTTTTCGGGAAATTTTCTCTGTTAGGACGCGTATTGATTTTGTACTCTGTCAATAGCCCCCCGTTATTCATCATTTTCTTCGCTATTGGTTTATGTTCAATAGGGTAAACAGTATTGATTCCCTGAGCTAACACACCCACCGTAGGCGTTTCAAAATCTATCGCATTTTTATGAGCGGCGACATCTATTCCATAGGCCAAACCACTTATGATGGTGCAGTCGTATTTCGACAATTCTTCTACTATGTTTCTACAGATATTTTTACCATACGAAGTCGCATTACGCGTACCTACGATGGAAATCATTTTAGGAGCGTTCAGATTAGCCCTCCCTTTAAAATAAAGAATAAGAGGAGCGTTCTCGTTTTGTTTTAATCGTTGCGGATAATTTGAATTATAATAACTCAGTATTTCAACATTGTTGGCAGAACAGTAATCTATTTGTTCTTTAGCAATGGTAAAAACAATTTCTTTTTCCAGTGCTTCCAACAAAGACTTTCCTAAATTACCCAATTGTAAATACGTTTCTCTACTTTGATGAAAAACAGCATAAGCCGAACCATATTGGTCAATGAGTTTTTTTGCTGTAACCGTTCCTATGCCCTTTACTTCAATGAGAGCAATAAGGTAAAAGTAATCAGGGTAGGAGTGTTGCATTATTTTTTCTCTAAGATTAACGTAATTTTATTAAAATCTGCTGCCGCATTAATCACTCTTCTGTAATCATTAAAGTCGCTTGCAGGCAATCGAATGACGTCATAAAATTCATCCGCTGTGATTATCAATTGATTTCCTTCTACCGTATAAGAGGATTCAAATTTCATTAATTCCTTTCCATCCCTACTAAAACTTTCTTTGATATTAATATCTTTCAAGTTGGCTATTTTATAGCTTTCAGGAATATTAACCGTAATGACCCTGTGGTATTTTTTTCTAAAATAAAACTCCAAGGGTTGTACCCTTTTTTTCTCTTGATACATTTCGGATTGAGGGCCAATCAATTCACCCACTTTAAAGAGGTAAGTGTTCCCTGCTTTATTCACAAAGTCAGAAGATTTAGCTTGTGCGTCAATAACCAAAGGAAGTTTTCCAAAGTATTTAGGGTCGTCATTCTCTACCGTTTTACTAATAATTTCTATGTTTTCGTTAATGTAAGTAATTTGTTCTTCAATAGCTTTGTCTCTTTCTTTAATGAGATGAATATAGGCTTGAAGATTTTCTGCATAATAACCCCCCGTACTTTTATTTATATTCAAGTGGGTTGTTGTTATATCTTCTTTATCAAAAGTAACTTCAATCAATAAGTTATCAAAGCTCTTTTCGTAAGGAGTCCCTTTGATGTACTTAATTTCTCCCAATCCGCTTTCCATTGTTCCCAATTTTATTTTCTTAATAAATAAACCGTGATTATCCGTTAATGTAACTTCAGGAAAGCCTATTCTACTTCCTATGTTATCCGGAGATAAAGATGCTTCAATAGAGGGAAAATAGAGAAGAAAATCTTGCAGGAAATTATCGGCCTCAAATTCAGGGTCAAATTTCAAATTAAATCTATCGCACGTTAAAACAATCTGTGGGTTTAAGCCCATTTGCGAATACGCTTCAATATAGAGTTTTACAATACCGGACAAACTTCCTACTTTTTTATTCAATAAATAAGCTATTTCCGATTGTTCTTTGGAACTGTTTTCTATGATATAAAAGTTCTTCTTGATATAATTTTCAAATGTTCTAATTTTATCTATTGTTGTACTTTCAGCATTTGCTCCGGATGTTTCAATCATTTTTTTTATCTTTTTTTTATCCTTTTTATCCGCAGCGTTGTAAAAATAACTGTAAATACCTTTAGTCGTATTGGCGTAAGAAATTAAGTTTCCTTTTCCGGTATTTGCATTGTACTCCAGTTTGTATATCAAAAACTGTTTATTAGCTTCGTAGGCAGCATAATCCTCATCTTCCAACTTCTCTATATAAGGAGCTTTTATAAACCAATGGTTTCTATCTTCAATGATAGTATCGGTTTGGACAGAGTCCAAACCGTTATAACTTTTTGTAACAAATTCCAAGGGGCTTGGTGCATATAGATGAAATTCAATATTGTATTTGTCGTGGCTGGATTGCAGGGGTACCTTTCTCCCTGAATAACCGGGTTGTTTTTTTAGTAAAATGGTGTAATATTCAACGATACTTCCTTTTTCAATTCCTTCAAAAGCAAAATATTTGTACTCATTTCCTGTTTCGTCATCCGTTGCAGTCATTATTTTTGATTGGTTCAATTCGGTTACCTTTTTCTTCGAATCAATCACTCTAGCCATACTTTCTATAACTTTTGTACTTTGGTTGAAGGGAAGATAAACTTTATTGAATTGTTCAATAGCATCATCGGAATTTAACCAATATACGTGATGGATAACCCTGTATTCCTCTAATTGTCCCAGATTGTTAAAGTGAAATTCAGTAATAAATACCGACTTTAATTCTGCTAATTCTTTCTGTTTTATCTCATCAGTTAGCAGAGAATCATTGTATGCGTCCCATTTATAATTCAAGGAAATAGGTTTTGGTTCGTCTTGCCCATATCCGATTGTACAAAGTAAAAGTAATACTATTATAGAATACTTAAATAGTGATAATGTGAAAATTTGCATAATTTTATTTTTTAGAAAAAACAACGGTTTCCCTTTGCTGTTTTTCTATTCCGGTAATGAAATCTCTAAAATCGGAAACTTCCTCTTCCGATAATTCAATAAAGTCAAAGACAATATTTTGCGTATAAATAATTGTATTGTCTTTAATCTTATAGTTGATTTCTGCTTGATATTTATCTTTTTTGAGTATAAAATCTTTAGGAAGATATTCTACTTTATAATCTTTCGGAATTTCTAAAATAAAAACTTGCTCTTTTACAGATTTGTATTTATGCTCTAATGGTTCTTCTAAATCCTTTTCCGGTTTATATGAAGTTATTTCTTTATCCAAATTCAGATTGACATACAATTTGTCTTTATTTGTTTGTACATAATCATCTATGGTAAAATTATAATCAACAATAAAAGGAGCTTCATAATCAAAGTTATTTTTTTCTTCAATATCATTTACTATAAATTTATTGTTTCCCTTTTCCAATACATTTTTATAAAACTCTTTTTTATCATCTTCTTTAGTAATGGTTTCCAACTTTGAAAAAATAAAATCTTTTGGATATCCTTTTAAGATTTGTCTCCCTCTTCCCTTTAGGCTTTTTCCTTCTATTTCCAAAGAGCAAGAATCATAAAACACGTTCTTCTTCGCATCAACAACGGGTATCTTTTTCACAATAAATCGATTAGAGTCTATTCCGATTAAACATTCTTTTCCTTGTATAAAAGAAGAGGGAAGTTCAATGTCCTGATATCTTCCCGTAGCATCCAGAAAATAAAAATTAGAATCTTTATCAATGTATGTCAATATCATATGATTATCAACAATAGGTGTAGGTACTTCCGTATAAGAATACGGTATTTTTCTCGTTCCTACCCAAGTCAAATATCCATTTAATCCGGCCTTGTTTAACATGACATCCAACAGGCTAGAATTATCTTTACAATCCCCATATTTTTTAGAAAAAACATCTTCAGCTTCTCTGGGTATAAACCCTCCGAGACCATCTTCAAAAGCAATGTATTTTACATTTTGTTGCACCCAATAATAAATATTCTTGACCTTTTCTAAGTCATTGGCAGCATCTTTAGTCAATGAGTCAACCAAATGAATAAGTTCTTCATCATTGGTTTCTCTATTAACATCTTTCACTAATGAATAATACCATTTATACAAACCTTCAACATCGTTCAGTAATTTTTTGGTTTCACCTGATTTTGTTTTGTACTCTGTAATCATAGGGATTACATGCGGTACTTTTTTTCGATAACTCGAATACTTTGTATACTCAAAAGGCGGTACATCTTTTAATTCCCAAGAGTGAATTGTTTTTCCTCCTTTTTGTGTTTTTGTATAATGATAATCAATTGAATCGGCATTAAAGTATTTAAACTTTAATTGAATAGCATCATCAACGGTAATGGTTACTTTTTTATGTTTTATAGGGTCGGTACTTCCCAAGTAAATGGTCTTTAAAAAACGTGGATTTTTGATGTAAGTCGTAAACTCTAATGAACTTTTTCCACCTTTGGCTAAATTGGGATAAATAAATTTTATCGTTTTCTGATCGTCATGAAATACCCCCGATAAATTATCTCCTATCGTAAAATCTGTTACCTTTTTGGGAATATATTTTGTGCCGTTATAGACGTACGACTTGGCTACAATGTCCTTGATTTCAAAAAAAGAAGAAAATGAAATAGATGCTTCGGAATCATAAGAAGCCGATTCATCCAAATACAAAGTTTCCGTAAATTGATTTTCAGCGATGTTAATTTTATCCTTTTTTAAATGAATATCAATATCAAAAACCTCATCTAATGATATAGCTCTAGCCTCGGGGTATTTTTTTATGTATGTTTTCACCTCGGAAGGAACTTCCTGCCCCAAAACTAAAATACCTAAAAACAGTACAATATGTAAACTTATTAATTTTATCATTTGTTAATTTTTCTTCATGCCAACCTCTACATCATCAAAGTAATATATTGTTTTAGTCAACTCCCCTTTCTTGTTGTAGTAATATTCTTTGCCATATAAATCACCTCCCGTATATGTCGCTTTTCTTTTTATTGTTCCGGTTTCATAATACTCTATTTCTTCCCCTTCTTTATTATCGTTTTTATAGGTAACTTTTTGCTTAACCTTCCCATTGGGATAATAGCTGATATGTTCTCCGGTTTCCATTCCGTATTTGTAGTGCTGAATTTCAAAAAGTTGTCCGCTGTAATAGTATTCTTTATAATCTCCATGAAATTGACCGTTTACCATTTCAAAATCACGTGCAACTTTGCCATTATCAAACAACGATTTTATCTTGGCCGTTTCATTCTTTATTGGAATCATAGGCAAAAGTTTTCCGTTTTTATCTAAATGACTCCACCCGATTAAATAGCCGTATTCATAATATCTCACTAATTGTAGTTTTCCCTCTTCACTGTAAAATTTTCGATAACCATGAAACTCATCTTCAAAATATTGTGATTCTCTAATAATTTTTCCTTCTTTGTTGTAAGTCGTTTCAATACTATCCTGTTTACCCATTTTATAAAATTCAATCGTATTGATTTGTTTATTATCATAATACGAAATCCATTTTCCTATCTTATCCCCCAAATCATACGTTCCTGTTTGTTTAATTGTTCCATTTTCATTGTACCACTTCCATTCTCCATCACGTTTTCCAAAAACAAAATTTCCCTCCATTTCCAATTGACCGTTAACCCCAAAGTATTTATACACTCCGTTATACGTATTGTAAATTTTTGTTCCTTTTGAGCGAAGCGTTCCGTCAATATATTTACGTTCTACCGTCCGAACGGAATCAAAAGGCATTTCTAATATATTGGGAGGATTAACAGTATCACTAAACAATACATATTTATAAACAAAATCATCAAACAGATATTGTTCTTCCGCTACTTTTTTGTCTGTCGTATAATAAACTGTTTTTCCGGTTTGTTTTCCGTTACTAAAGTACCTCAACCCGTTTATGTTTCCATTTGGATGATAAGAAATCCATTCTCCCACTTTTTTATCATCTTTATAATTTCCTTGTTCTTTGATATAGCCATTCCTCCAATACTCGGCATAATAACCATCCTTTTTTCCTTCTTTATAATCTATTACTGTCCTTTTCTCTCCGGTAGTAAAATAATTAATCCCCTGACCGTTTAGTTTTCCATCCGAATAAATCTCTTTACTCAATAACGTACCATTTCGTCGATAATATTTCCATACACCTATTTTACCTCCTTTTACATCATATTCTCCTTCTGTTCGTAAGTTTCCATTGGAATATTTTAACACAAAATAAAATTTACCTTTTTGTTTTTTAGCTTCTTTTATTTGATTACCATCCTTATCAAATAATTGATATCCGACAAATTTCCCGTTTTTATATTGATATTTACCAACCAAAGTCCCATCAATATCATAAGAAAGATATTCACCGTCTATCAATCCTTTTACAGCGGTATATTCATTATCTTTCTTACCATTATTGTAATAGTAAACCCATTTCCCATCTTCCAATCCGTTTTTCCAAGTTCCTTTATTTGCAACCTTACCGTTATAATAATATTCAATGGATTCTCCTTCCAATAATCCTTCCGTATAAAATTTAGTTGTGTATAATTTGCCGTCACTAAAAAATTCTTTTTGTTCACCCTCTTTATAGTCATTTTTAAAATTTACCATAGAATAAACTTTACCGTTGGAATAAAACTCCTTATATTCTCCCTCTAATTTTCCGTCCGTATAATTTACTGTAAATTTTTTAGCTAAACCGGGATAAAAATACCGTGTATATATTCCTTCCAATTTATCATCTTTATAAGTGGAAACAGAATTTAAAGCTCCTTCTTTATAGTAGTTTTTTACCTCTCCATTAGCTATATTTTCCTTATAATGAGCTTCGTGCGTTTTTACCCCCCAAACATTGTATAGACTAAAAACACCATCTTTCAAATCATTTTTCAGCTCCACCTTTTTTCTTACTGTTCCATCGGTTCTATAGACTGTCCAAAGACCTTCTTTTTTTGAGTCCTTAAACTCCCCTTCCGATACTTTCGCTCCATATTTATTATATAGCACCGCATAACCATTTAACATTCCGTCTTTATAATCTTCAATAACTCCAACTAACTCTTGATTATCATATACATAGAACACTTCTTGTTCCTTCTCGTTAAAAAACTCTTTATTTTTCTCATTTATCTTTGTCCATTCCTTATAGAACTTAACGATATAACTTTTAATAACGGCAATTTTTTTCGAAGCAATCGTTTTATATGAACGAACCGGACTATCCACATGAATCGTATAAATCATCGAATTATACTGCCCTGTTTCTTGAATCCACTTAAATAATCGAACATACCGCTCTTGAAAAAATCCGGCACCTATCTTTTTCTCTTTTAAATATTCTAATATCAAATGGGTTTGAAGAGCTAAAGCCGAACGGATTTTATTATGAGTTTTATACTTTTTATCAATAGCTGCTTTACTATTTAAAAGTGTATTTAATTCATTAAAATAGCTGTCATCTTCAGTTAACGAAACCTTAGATTTTAATTTCCCGACATTACTTCTATCAGCAATATTTTCAGCTAATTCCCAAACAGCAGCCGAATATTTTCCATCCGGAGAAAGCATCAAATAAGTATCCAAACAAATCAAAGCTTGAGCGGTTTTGTTTTGGTCTGCAAATAAATTTCCCAATCTCAAATGAGCCTTTACATAAAACGGATTAATTTTAACAGACTCCATTAAATCTTCAGTAGCCTTCTTTAACTCTCCTTTTTTCTCATAATCAATCGAGCGATTAAACAAAAAGGTGTATCCTTTAGGATATCTTTTCAAAGCCTCAGTATTCGTAGCAATGGATTCGTCATATTGTTCTAAACTTTGTTGAGCAGCAGCCTTGTTCAAATAAAAATAATACTTGTCCACTAACCAGTCGTCTCCCGCCAAGCCTTTATCACACGCCTTAATACACTCCTCATATTTATCGTCCAACAAATAGTAATAAGCAATTGTCGTCAATAAACTATAATAAACAGAATCATTAGGATTTACCTGTTCCAATTTCTTTATTGCTGCGTCATAGTTTTCACTTTCCACATCGCCTTCAATTTCTTTTAAAACATCTTTATAATCGACATAATCAACTTTAACCTGTCCGCTAACCCCCGAAAACAAAGAAAAAAACAAAACCACTAAAAAGGTTTTTAAATAAAAAATACGCATTATCAGTAAAAAATTAAATATGAACCAACAAATATATAAAATTAATCTGTTTTTATTAAACTAATTAAGTTTTTGGGCGTTCCCATTACGGCATAAAAAAGCAGTTTCGTTGCACTCCACTACTTTTTAACGCCGTAATGGTCGGGCTATCCGTTATATCTTTTGTGTTGCATATGTGCAACAACACAAAAGGATGCCACTTCTATCCCTAACGCGAGACAGGTGAGTACAAAGAAAAAAACGGAATTTAGTTTTCTTAGACAATGAAAAATTATTTTGCATAGCCCCAGCTATGGAAAATAATTTTGAAGAGGTTATTTACAGTTTGTGTATAAAAGTGAAATTAGATTATTTTCTTTTCAATCTAGGCATTTTTAAGAAGCATAGCCGTAGCTATGGT
>JALTUD010000671.1 GCA_027047735.1 Flavobacteriales bacterium
ACGGCTATGCTTCTTAAAAATGCCTAGATTGAAAAGAAAATAAGCTAATTTCACTTTTATACCCAAGCTGTAAATAACTTCTTCATATTTTATTTCCATAGCCGGGGCTATGCAAAGAAAATATTTATCGTCTAAAGAATACTAAATTTCGTTTTCTTTGCACTTATCTCAACTGCGTTAGGGATAGAAGTGGCATCCTTTTGGTTTGTTGCGTATATGCAAACCAAAAGATATAACGGATAGCCCGACCCCAAATTGCAAAAGAAATGTATCGCGTTAGCGATATACTTCTTTTGCAAATTGGGGGAACGCCCAAAGGATTTAATACATTTAAAACAAGATTGATGAAAACATATCTATTTATATTGGTTCTTTTAATTCAAATTGTGGCTTTGGGACAGCCTGTACCTGCTGAGGAGGAAAATATTCCTTTTTTGGTAACGTTTGGAAATAGAGCAAAACCCTCGTATGGTGATAATGATTTTAAGCAGGTTTTTTTCTTTAGTATTCCTAAGGATTATCGAAAACCATTTTACATTCGTGTATTTGATCCTAATATTGGAGGGAAATATGACGAGATGATTGGCAAACCTGATACAAAGACGCGTTTTACGGTTTATGGGGGTAAGGAGTGCATTTCAAACCGTGCCAAAAGAGAAGAAAAATCCGGTAATATGTTGGCAACAAGGGTTTTTGATAGTAAGCCGACTTATGATGATAAATGGGTTACATTTGGTCCTTTTAATCCTTCGCAGGGGGAGTATATGGAAAAATATTATGGAAATGTATTTAAGATTATAGCGGAAGGAATAGAAGGAAATGATGGCAATTTGTATCGTTATTTTTTGAGTACTTCACCAACGAAGAATATTCCGATTGACGGGGGAAATGCTTTTACATTTTTCTATACTTTCCGATTGCATGCTGACCCAAATCAAGTTTCGCATATCTATCCTTATGTAGATGATAAGGTTATATCGATTAAACAGACAAATTTTGATTGGGATGATGACGGTTCAATAAAGTTATATTCTGTTGCAACTTTGGCAAAAGATATGGCTGTTTCTGCTGATAATAAGAGTGTTACGAGTGAGTATTTTATTAAGAAAGAAGAAAAGGGTACATCTTTGGATATACAATTTCAAAAAAGAAAGACGAATCCTCTTGATAATAACAATGCAGTTTTTTATATTCGAAACAATTATGGGGAGTCGATGCCTTTTTATACTGTTCCGATTGGAGGAGTCCCTAAATTTAAAGGTGCTCCTAAAGTTGTACATAAGGGAAGAAGATAATTATGAGCTATAAAATACTAGGAGTTTTATTTTTTTGGATAGTCGGTATGTTTACCGGCTTTTTCTGTTTATATGCACAAGAATATAAGTTCAATGCTTATGGGCAGAATGAAGGGTTGACTGATGTGTTTATTAATACAATCAATCAAGACGATAATGGTGATTTGGTTGTGGGAACCGGACAAGGTGTCGGGTTCTTTGACGGGCTTCGTTTTGTAATGAAAACCAAAGAAGATGGTTTGGTGGATAATTACGTTGAAAAAAGTTTTAAAGATTCTAAGGGGAATATTTGGTTTGGTCATGCTCAAGGTGGAATTTCTTTATATCGTTCAGGTGTTTTTGAAACAATACATCCCGGAGAAGGAATAAGTTCGATGATTAACGGTATTCAAGAAGATAGTTATGGGAATATGTGGTTTTCGACTCAATCTTTTGGGGTGTTTTATAGAGATAAGAATAAGAAAATTACTTTTTTTAGCGATAAGTTTGATGGTCGATATATAAACTCTTTGTTTGTTGATGAGAATAATTTTATTTATGTAGGGGTTGATGCTTCATTGGAGATTTATAAGTTTATTCCAAATGACGATGGAGGAATTATCAGTAAAATTCAAAGTGTGAGCGGGATAGACGATGATGTTGTTAAAATTATTGCTTTGGATAATGGTAGAATGGTTGTTGCAACAAAATATGCAGGCTTGTATTTATTGGAACAGAAAGAAGATATTTTTGTGACAACTAAAATATTATTCTCTAATCTACAAGAAGAATTGATGATCAAAGACATCTACTTGAACGCCGGACGTTTATGGATTAGTACATATGGTATGGGGGTATTACGAACTATTTTAACTAATACTAATTGTTTTGTGTCAGAATCTTATAATGGAGAAAATGGGCTTGGTGGAGATGGAAATGTAAATGTTACTTTCGTTGATAGAGAAGGAGTGCTATGGATTGGTACATCGGGAAACGGTCTGTACTCTAAGGATGATAATCGGTTTACTTTTTATTTCAGAGATAAAGTTCAGGATAATTATATTTCTTATTTAGCCGTAAAACCTACTGAAATTTGGACTTCGGGGAGAGGAAATATACGCTGTTATGATAAGCAATATGCCAAAATAAAATGTAATTATACAATGGAGGAGAATAATTTACCGAATGATGAAATTACATGTTTTTATTTTGTTCGTAATGACTCTGTTTTGTTGGTAGGAACAAAGAAAAAAGGATTGTATTATAAATTTAAAGGAGAAGATAAATTTATAAAGTTTGAATTTTCGGATGATGTTTTAGCTAATTCCATTACTTCTATAACCGGTAATCGTAATTTTGTTTGGTTGGGAACACAAAACGGGACGTATAAAATCGAAATTTCGAGTCGTGATGTCAAACGGTTTAGTATGAGTGATGGACTTTCTCATAATGCAGTTAAAAATATTTATACAGGACGTAGTGGTTTAATTTATATTGGAACGGCAAGTGCTTTTTTGAACATAATGGAAGGAGATAAAATAAGAAAAGTTCCTTTTACCCTTGATGATGATTATATATCAGTAGATGTAACAAAAATATACGAAGATGACGACAAACGCGTTTGGGTTAGTTCCAAAGGAAAAGGTATTTTTTGTTTTGTTGGAGATACCATATTACATTATGGAGTGAAACAAGGTTTATTATCCAATTATTGCTATGGTTTAGCTGAAGATGACAAGGGTAAAATATGGGTAAGCCATGATGGTGGACTAAGTAGTTTAGATACAAAAAACGGAGAAATAGAAGTTTTTGATGCTCGATATGGTTTAGATACTCGTTTTTCCATATCGGCAGTAGAAGCCTATAAAAACGAGGTTTGGTTTGGCTCGCAAAATGGAGTAGTAAAATATGATTCTAAGGAAGCTGTAAAAAACAGTGTCCCACCGATTACATCCATACAAACCGTGGTAATAGATGATGCTGTTTTAGGACATTTAAGCGATACCATTTTACCGGCTGGAGAACATGATTTTGAGTTCTTTTACAAAGGTGTAAGTTTAAAAAATCCGAAAGGAGTCCAATATAAATATATATTGGAAGGTTATGATAAAAGTTGGTCTCCGTTTGTGAAGGAAAATTCAGTAAAATATACGAAAGTTAGAGAAGGAGATTATGTCTTTAGAGTAA
>JALTUD010000672.1 GCA_027047735.1 Flavobacteriales bacterium
GGTTAGTTTAACCCATGAAGGAAAAAAAGAAATATTAAGAAAATATAATTCTTATATATCAAGTGATAAAATAGAGGTAATCCCAACTTGTGCTGATTTAAAATTATTTGATTATAGAAGAATAACAGAACAAGAAACATATAAAATAAAAGAAGAACTAAAGTTAAAACCTTCAGATTATATCTTAACCTATTTGGGTTCTTTGGGAACTTGGTATTTGCTTGATGAAATGTTAGACTTTTTTATCGAGTTAAAGAAGCCTATCAAAAATTCAAAGTTTATTTTTTATACAGCCGATAATCCGGATTTAATTTTAGAAAAAATAAAAGCAAAAAAAATTAATCCTGATGATATTCGGATAAAAAAATTAAATCGAGATGAAGTTCCTGCTTATCTTAGCGTTTCGAATTTAAGTATTTCATTTATAAAACCACTTTATAGTAAAAAAGCGTCTTCTCCAACAAAAATAGGAGAAATATTAGGCATGGGAATACCAATGATTTGCAATAGTAAGGTAGGAGATGTGGAACAAATTATAACCGAAAACAACTGTGGAATAATCATTCATCAGCTAAATGAGTTGTCTTATTCAGAAGCAATAAATGAAATTAGTTCATTATCCAACTTCGATAAAGACCATTATCATAGAGCTTCCCAAAAAGTATTTAGTTTAGATAAAGGTGTTTCTGATTTTAATAATATATACAAACAGATATTAGGTGAGTAAGAAAAAATCCATATTGTTTATTACACCCTATCCAAAAGGAAAAGCACCTTCTCAGCGTTTCCGATTTGAACAGTATTTAGATTTTTTGTCCCATGATTTTTATATTGAAGAACATTCTTTTTGGGATGATAAATCTTGGAATGCTCTATACAAAAGCACCAATGTTTTTTTTAAAACTTACGCTTTTACATTAGCTTTTATAAAGCGAATATTCCTCATCTTTTCGGTTAAAAATTTTGATTATGTATTCATCCATCGCGAGGCTACACCTATAGGCCCTCCATTTATTGAATTTATTATTGCCAAAATCTTAAAAAAGAAAATAATTTTTGATTTTGACGATGCTATTTGGATTCATAACGTATCTGATAAAAATAAAGCCGTCAAATATTTGAAATCCAATTGGAAAGTAAAACATATTTGTAAATGGTCTTATAAAGTGATTTGCGGAAATATTTTTTTAGCCGATTATGCAAAGAAGTATAACTCTAAAGTAATGGTAATCCCTACAACAATCGATTTAAAGTATCATAAAAAACTACCCAACAATAACAAGAAAATAACAATAGGTTGGACAGGTACACATTCTACCTTGAAACATTTAGATTTGATTATCCCCGTAATAAAAAAATTAGAAAAAGAATTTGATTTCGATTTTATTATTATCTCCGATAAGAAACCGGAATTCAATGTAAGTTCACTAAAGTTTATCGAATGGAAAAAAGAAACAGAAATAGAAGACTTGAATAAAATTGATATTGGTATTATGCCTTTGTATGATAGTGATTGGGAAAAGGGTAAATGTGGATTTAAAGGGATTCAATATATGTCTTTGGGTATTCCCGCTGTGATGTCGCCTGTGGGAGTAAACACAGAAATAATTACTCACGGTAAAAATGGTTTTTTAGCAAAAAATGAAAAGGAGTGGTTTTCAATTCTTTCCGAATTAATTCGAAATGAAAAACTACGCAAAACCATAGGTCAGGAAGGAAAAAAAACGATAAAAGATACCTATTCCATACCGGCGAACAAACAAAAGTATTTATCCATTTTTAAATAAATCAGTTTTATTTTGTTCCCTCTTATTCCCAACTAAATAAATCAAACATTCAACGTCAACACCGGCACCTTAGCGTGGTTCACCAACACTTCCGCTGTTCTAAACTCAACAATACTTTTCAGTAAGCCATAATGGTGATTAGAAACAGCAATTAAATCCACGTTATTGTTGTTTGCATAAGTAAGTACACCATCTTCGACGGTGAAGTGGTTATAAATCTCAATAGAATATTTGTCCAATTTATGGTCTTGAGCAACTTTTTCTATGCGGTTTAGCGTTTCGTTCGTTTCCTCAAAATAATGAGGTGTATTGACGAACAACAAAGTAATTGAAGCATCGAAATAACGGGCAAAAACCTTAACAAAAGCAAGGTTATCATTATCCGATTCTACTTTAAAATTAGACGCATATACCAAATTCTTCACATTAAAAGTCCCTTCGTACGGTAATTTTCTCAAACTCAACACCGGACAAGAAGCATGTTTAGCCACCCCTTGCGTAATCGACCCCGTAAAAGCCTCCTTAAACCCACTTGCACCATGTGTACCCATTACAATAAAATCCGCATCTATTTTCTTCGCTTCAGCCAAAATCACTTTCACGGGATTTCCAAACATCAATTCCGCCTCTATCTTTATTCCTCGTTCTTCCGCACCCTTAACTATCGAATCAATGGCGTTCAAAAACTGATTTTTAACCGAATCCTCCTGCTCTATTCTCAGCGGTTGAGTTTGCAAAGGCAACACATCCACCTGTTCCAAAAAATGCCCCTGCGACTCCCACTTAAAAATCGTATCATCAATCACATGAATCACTCTAAGCTCGGCATCAAACAATTTAGCCAAAGTAAAAGCCGCTTCCTGTGCTTCCATCGCACAATCCGAAAAATCAGTAGGAAATAAAATAGTCGTCATAACAGTTCTTGTATTGCAGTTTTTCAAATATACCTAATTTTCCACAAGAATAGAATGATAAAAATCAGAAAGTTTATTTGGGTGTTCCCATTACGGCATAAAAAAGCAGTTCCGTTGCACTCCACTACTTTTTAACGCCGTAATGGTCGGGCTATCCACTATATCTTTTGCCCTCCAAAAGGAGGGAGGGCAAAAGGATGCCGTTCCTATCCCTAACACGGATTGAATGAAGTGCAAAAAAGTGAATTTTAGTTTCTTTAGACAATGAAGAAAATATTTGCATAACCGAGCTATGGAAATATTTTATGAAGCAGGATAAAGGAAATAAAAACACTTTATGTTCTTCTATTCAGCACGTGTTAGGGATACAATCCCTAACACAAAGGGAATGAGCGATAAGAAATTTTGCTTGTAGATATTAAATCCTTCCCCACGAGATACCCAAAGAAAAAGGAATAAGTGCCGGTGCCTTATTTTTCTCAAAAAGCGAAGTGAACGAATATCGCCCGAAAACACCTATTTTTCCAAATGATATACGGGCAACGGCATCTAATTTAAAAGGTTGAACGTTGTAATCATCTTTGATTTTCTTGTTGTGTTTCGTGCCTGACATTGCATATTTACCTTTGGTAACGTTGCCTATATTGTAACCACCTACAACGCCCATATTTACTGTAAAATATTTCTTATCTAAATTACCCAATCTAAATCCAAGCATAACGGGAACTTCAATATAAGCTGTTCTTAGTTTGTAACTATC
>JALTUD010000673.1 GCA_027047735.1 Flavobacteriales bacterium
AATGATGGTAATATGATTCATTTAATTGTCCAACTAATGCGGATTTCTCTTTTAAACTATAGCCGTCTTGTGTGGCGTTATTATTTGCTAGTCTTGCACCATAAATATTTTGTGAATTATCGTTGGGAGTGATTTCTATTGGGCGTAATCTAAAATCACCCACATCACTTCCGAGAGGAAAAATATAAGAAGATGTAGATTGTGTTTTTCGTTGTAAGTGCCCATCTCCTCTGCTGCTAACAAATCCAGTAGTGAAAATTAAAGAAGCAGGGTCAGAGTTATCGATAAGCATAATGTTTTCATCAGTCAATAAATGATCAACTCCTAAATCAAGCCAAACTGCAGAAGCATTTATTGTCATTAGTTTGTTACCTCCGGTTAATCGTAGGTTGTAAAAATTAGTTTCTGCTGATCCGGTGATTAATTTATCCGCATTATACAAGTGAACAGTTGAATTGTCTGCAATAAAAGTATTGTTGTTTTCCCAATCTCCTCCAATTTTGTAAAGACCAGTTGCTGCACCTGCACCTGTAGCCATTCCGTTGTTGGTAAAGTTGTAATCTACGTCAATCTCTCCTTCATTGTCAACTATACCGTTAGTGTTGATTTTCATGGATTGATTATTTACTACCAAAAATGCCCCGGATTGCACTTTTAGATTAGCGTTACTCACAATTACTTGTCCTAAAACAGCAGAACTCGAAAAAAGGATGAATATAAAGAAAGATAATATATTGAAAATTGAAATCTTATACATAGCACAATTGTTTGGTTCAGTAGGGAAACGATTTATTAATAAAAGAGTTGCCTAAACTGATGCCAAAAATAACGGTTTTTATTTTCAGAGTATGGTTTTATTTGATAAAGTTTATGTAAGTACTGATGAAAAAAAAGAAACAGCAATTCTTATGAGGGAAAGTAAAATCTAAAATAAAGAGTATCCGACCCAAAAGCCGGCAACAATCCACAATAACCCTTTTATCAGAAAGAAAAGAAAGCCAACCACTCCGAAGCGTTTTACCCAAGAAATAAGGTTTTGCTTTTTGTTAGACATACCATGTGCTTTAGTTTCCATGCTGACAAATATACATTTTATTGAATAAATTCAGTTAGAAGGGATAAAAAATGACAAAATAATTACATTTTAACCGAGTTAGATTGAGGTGTGAGGAATATCTTCAAATTCGATGGTAATAGTATCTGATATTTTTAATCCGAACAATTTGTTTGCACCGCCTCCGGAACCTTCAACTCCTTTGTTAATTGCGATTTCTAAGTGTCCGGAGCTACTAAATAGTGCCAGTTTTTCACCTTCCGGAACTTCGTTATAGTTTTTACTAATCTTAGAAATAGTGTAACCGGCTCTTGTAAGATATATCTTAAAAGGTCTGTTTTTTCGAACTTCATTAAATAGCTGAATAGAAATATTTGTAATAACATTTCCATAGGAGTCAATATATATAACTGTTCCTTTTATAATATTGCTTTCAGCTGTTGCTCTAAATAATTGAAGTTTATTCAGCGAGTCTGTTCTGCTGCCAATAATCTCGGGTCTGCCACCTTTAGCGATATGTGTAGCAGCTTTCGTGAATATATTTTTAGTTGGAAAAGATTGAGTTAAGGTATCCTCTACCAAGTTTAGTTCATATATGTTTGCAGGATTTTTGGAAAAAAGCAACGAGAAGATTCCGTTGTCGGCTCCTATAAAATAATGTCCTTCGTGTTCAATAAGTAAATGACGAATATTATCCGTTTCAAACGGGTTTACACCAATGATATGTATCGTCCCTTTCGGAAAATCCTTATAACAATTGCTAAGTACAAAAAAAGCTTGCACAACATCGAAAGGTGCAATTTGATGAGAGATATCTACAATTACAGCCTCCGGATACTGACTTAGAATAGTTCCTTTTACGGAAGCTACGTAGTAGTCTTTAAGTCCCATGTCGGTTGTAAGAGTAATGATTTTCATTTAGGTGTGTTAATTCTGTATTAGCTTTTTGTTAAATTCATCATTGGTCTTTAAAAACATGTCTAAAATCTTCTGTAAAAAGATTGAAATGATTACTTTCGGATTCCAAAAATACGGAATATATTTTTATCATTCGTTGAGTATTTGGGTAAACTTAAAAATTACATAAAATTGCAAGAAAAGACTATAGATATAGGTAGTATTAATCCGTTGGATTTATTTGGGGCTAATAATGTTCGACTACATCAAATTCAATCTCATTTTTCAAAACTAAAAATCATAGTTAGGGGAAATATTATTCGAGTATTAGGAGCAAAGGAGGATATTAAGATTTTTGAAAATACAATGCTTTTGATATTTAGTCATTTGGATAGGTATAATCATTTATCTCAGAGCAATATTGAGAATATTCTTAATGCTCAAACCTCTGTATTTAATTCTGAAAGTGCTGATGATAAAGTTCTTGTTTACGGGAATAAAGGAGTTCAGATTAAGGCAAAGACACCGAATCAACGAAAGATGGTAAGTTCATTGGTCGATAACGATATTTTGTTTGCCATAGGACCGGCAGGTTCGGGTAAAACGTATACTGCGGTTGCTCTTGCTGTTCGAGCTTTAAAGAGAAAGGAGGTTAAGAAAATTATATTAACCCGTCCGGCAGTTGAAGCCGGAGAAAATTTGGGATTTTTACCAGGTGATTTAAAAGATAAATTGGATCCGTATTTGCAACCGTTATATGATGCGTTACGTGATATGTTGACTAATGAAAGGTTGGAAGAGTATATGGAGCAAAATATTATTCAAATTGCTCCTCTTGCTTATATGCGTGGAAGAACATTAGATAAAGCTTTTGTAATTTTGGACGAAGCACAAAACGCTACGGAGACGCAGATAAAAATGTTTTTGACACGAATGGGAGAGTCGGCAAAGTTTGTCATTACCGGTGACGCGACCCAAGTTGATTTACCATATAATCAAAAATCAGGTTTAAGAAAGACAACGGAAATATTAAAGGATATAGAAGGTATTGCAATTGTAAGGTTAACTGAACATGATGTTGTAAGGCATCGTTTGGTAAAGCATATTATTAGAGCATTTGATAAACAAAATAAACAAACGTAAATGGAAGCTATTACAGAAACAAATTTTGAATTTCCCAAACAAATTAGTCATTATAAAGGTAAGGTAAGGGATGTTTACAATATCGATAATCGGATTTTAGTCATGTGTGTTAGTGATAGAATCTCGGCTTTTGATGTAGTGCTTCCCAAAGGCATACCTTATAAAGGTCAGGTGTTGAACCAGTTGGCGGCAAAGTTTTTAAAGGCTACTGAAGATATTGTTCCCAATTGGAGTATAGCGGTGCCGGATCCTAATGTAACAGTCGGGCATTTTTGTGAACCGTTTAAGGTAGAAATGGTGATTAGAGGTTATTTAACAGGTCATGCGTGGAGAACTTATAAATCGGGCAAACTAGAGCTTTGTGGCGTGAAACTTCCTGAGGGAATGAAAGAGCACCAACGATTTGAGCAACCGATTATAACCCCTTCGACAAAAGCGGAGTTCGGTGAGCATGATGAAGATATATCCAAAGAGGAAATATTGAGTAAGGGAATTGTAAGTAAGGAAGATTACGAGCAGTTGGAAAAATATACGTATGCTCTATTTAAGAGAGGAACGGAAATGGCGAAAGAGAGGGGGTTAATTTTGGTAGATACGAAGTATGAGTTTGGTAAAAAAGACGGTAAAATCTACTTAATTGATGAAATACATACACCTGATTCTTCTCGTTATTTTTATGCTGATGAATATGAGGAGCGTTTTGAAAAAGGGATGAATCAAAAACAGTTGTCGAAAGAGTTTGTTCGTGAGTGGTTGATGGAGAATGGCTTTCAAGGGAAAGAAGGACAAGTTGTACCGGAAATGACGGAAGAGTTTGTTCGTTCGGTTTCTGATAGATACATTGAATTGTATGAACAAGTTTCCGGAGAGAAATTTGTCAAAGATGAAACTAAAGATGTACTATCAAGAATAGAAAAAAATATTGAAGATTATTTGGAAAGTGTTAATGTATAATACTGTTTAGATATTGAAACGAGTCTAATAAGATGTTTTTAGTATCCTTATACTTCTTCATATTTTATTTCCATAGCTGGAGCTATGCACAGAAAATATTCATCGTATAAGAAAACTAAACTCCGTTTTCTTTGCACTCACCTGCCTCGCGTTAGGGATAGAACGGCGTGTTTGAACTCCTTTTTGCCCTCCTCCTTTTGAGGGTAAAAAGAGTGAGTAGTGATAGCCCGACCCTCATTTTCAAAAACAACGTTTCGCGAGAGCGATATGTTGTTTTTGAAAATGAGGGGAACGCCCAAAAGATTACATTACCACTCCAAGATTCCTCCTTTTAGATTGATTAAATTGGTGTATCCGTGGTTGCTTTTTAGGTATTCGATTGCTTGTTGACTTCTTCCTCCTGTTTGGCAGAAAACGATGACTTTTTTGTCTTTGGGTATTTGATGGTGTTCGTCTTCTAAATCTTCGAGAGGTATTTCGAGTGGGGTAACTTCGGTCAGTCGGGGTTGTTCCCAATGGTCGCGTATATCGAGGAATACAACTGCTTTGTCTTCGAGTAGTTTTTTTGCGTCTGTTGTGGTTATTTCGTTCGGTAATGTAGTTTCGCAAATCAATTCATAGTTTTTGTTTAAACCGTTTGTTATTACTTTTTTTACTTCGGCTTCATTTCTTTTGATTCGGATGGTTAAAGATGATTCGTTCAATGCGTTATATATAAGTAGTTTATTGGCTAAAACTTCTCCTATGTCTAAAATAATTTTAAGGACTTCGTTTGCTTGTTTGGTTCCTATTATGCCTGGAAGAACGCCTAAAACACCTGCTTCGGAACAATTGGGGATGCTACCTGATTGGGGAGGTTCAGGAAATAAGCAGCGATAGGTTGCCGACCCTTGATAATTGAATACGGAAATTTGTCCTTCGAATTTGGAAATTGAGCCATAGACTAATGGTTTGTCAAGCAAAACGCAGGTGTCATTGATTAAATATCTGGAGGAAAAGTTATCGGTTGCATCGACTATTATATCGTAATGATTAAAAATAGTCAGGCTGTTTTCGGCAGTTAATCGTTTTTGCAGGGCTTCTATTTCAACAAAGGGGTTTAGTTGTATCAGTTTTGTTTTGGCAACTTTTGCTTTGTTTTGTCCTATATCTGTTGTTCCAAAAAGAATTTGGCGTTGTAGATTGGATAGGGATACAATATCATCGTCGATGATGCCTATTGTTCCTACGCCTGCTGCTGTTAAATATTGTAGCACGGGACAACCTAATCCACCTGCTCCAACGACGAGAACTTTGGCTTTTTTTAGTTTTTCTTGTCCGGAGATTCCAACTTCTTTTAACTTTAGGTGTCTGTCGTAGCGTTCAATTTCTGTATTGGAAAACATTTATACTTTTCGTTTTAGGTAGGCGAATATTTTAAGTGAAACATCGAGCAATAGTATTTTGGGATTGGCGTTTCGTTCGAGATGATAGTAAGCATCATTGATTACTTCGGTAAGAGGCAGTATGTTTTTGTGATTGATAAAAGGTGCGAATTTTTCTAAAAATTGTTGTTGAGCTTCTGTCAATACGACCAATTCTGAATTGGTATAGTGTCCAACGATGCTTTGACGAAACATTCCTAAGGTGAATACCAAAAAGTTTTTTTGTGTTTCGCGTCCGGCACTTGCCATGCTGTCAACCCAGTCGATGGTTTCACCTACGTTTCTCATATAGCAGAGACGCATCCATTTGATAAAATTGTCTAAATTAAAAGAGGCTTGTTCTTTGTTTTCCATTAAGGAAAAAGCAAGGGCAACGTTTCCTTCTGACAAATGGGCAAAAGTTTCGGCTTCATTTTTAGGTAAACCTTTTTCACGGATTAAATAATCGGTTAAAATTGCTTCCTTCAAGCGAGGAACTTTAACTAATTGTGTTCTTGACAGGATGGTTGGAATTATTTTTTCTTGATTTTCAGAAACCAATAGGAAAAGTGTATCTTTTGGGGGTTCTTCAATGATTTTAAGCAGCTTGTTTGATGCTTGTAGATTCATCATTTCGGGTAGCCACATGATGAGGATTTTGTATCCGCCTTCGTAAGATTTTAGTGCTATTTTTTTTACAATACGTTGACTTTCTTCTGTTCCTATTGTTCCTTGTTTGTTGTCATTGCCCAATGTTTTATACCAATCTTGAACAGAAAAATAAATGCTCGTTTCCAGTTGTTTTTTCCAATCGGCAAAAACATCATCGGATGTTCTTGTGGATTTTTGTAAGTGAATAGGATAAGAGAAATGCAAATCAGGATGACTGAAGGCTTGTACTTTTTTGCAAGAAGGACAAGTTCCGCAGGCGTCGTATTCGTCTTTGTTTGTACAGAAAATATACTGAGCATAAGCAATTGCCAAAGGTAAATTTCCGGAGCCTTCGGGTCCTAAAAATAACTGAGCATGGCTGATACGTTTTTCCTTTACTGTATCTATTAAATGTTTTTTTACCGGCTCTTGCCCTATGATTTCTTTAAACTGCATGCTTATTTAAGTTTAAAATGTATTGAGCCACCTCGTCTCTTTTTTGTTTTACGCTTTTTCCTTCCGTTGTTTTTATTGCTTTATTGTATCGTAATTTACCTAATGTTTTTAAGTAGAATTTCCAGTAATTCCAACTGTACATTGCGGAAACAGGTAAAGAGATAGCGTATATTATCCAAAGATAATCATTAGTCAGTAAGGCTACTATGCCCGTTTGAAGTAACCAAAAGATTTGAAAAAACAAAACTCCAAATGCCATTTTAAAAGAACCATGGAATGTTTTGTCTTTTATTTTTTTCTGAACAAACCATACCGGAATTTTATATGGGATGTAATTATTAATTACTCCGTAAATATGAAACGGTAAACCTATAATTAACAACAGAATAGAGAACAATAATCCTAACGAAGAATAAGATGCTTGTTCAAACAACCAATATTTTAATTTATTTTTCTTCGTGAAATCAATTATATTTTCAATGTTTGAAGAAACAGTAGTTGCTGTTTCGGGATTTTCTTTAAAATCTTTTTCTACTTTGTCAATCAGTCCTTTTTGAGCGATGAATTTATCATATAGTGTATAGGAGTTCCGACCGGCAAGTTTGTCTATTTCTCTAGGGTAGATATACAACATCTCGTCAATAGCGTTGTAATGATCTAAATCTTGGATGTCTATCATTTCGTTGCTCATCGCTTCACTGACTCGTGCTGTTATTTTATTGATAGTTCGAACTTCATCCTTTTTTCTATCTTCCAAATATTCTTGTAGTCGTATCGGTTTGCCAAAGTTGATTAAAAACTCTGATTGAAATCCATCGAAACGGCTGTAATTTAATCCTACGGGAATAATATGAACATCCAAATCTTCTCCGTATTTATCCATTGCTCCGTAGCCGATACGCACCAAACCCTTTTTTAATGAACGAAGATGGTGTTGACCGGCATGGTTCCCTTCCGGAAATATAATAATCGCCTCGTTATTGCTTAACAAATCATAACATTCATTAAACGTTTCTTGATTTCTTACTTTTGGGTCGCCTCCGTCTCTTTGACGATAGATAGGCAACATATAAATTCCTCTAAACAATTTGTTTAGAAAAGGTTTTTGAAAGATGTCCGCTCTAGTTAAGTAATAAGTGTTCTTCTTCCCGACAACTGTAATCAATATGGGGTCTAAAAAGGCATTTTGATGATTGGAGGCAAAGATGATTGGTTTTTTGTTGTAAGGAACAGTTTCTATATTATGTGCCTGATGTTTCTTGTAAAACGTATGTATTCCTATTTTTACGAATAAATATCCGTAAATCCATGTCCCTGTTCTGCCTTTAAACCTCCCTATCATAGCTGTTATCTCAATTCTGCTTTAAGTTGTTCTTGCAAGCCTTTTTGTATTTTACCCATTACCTTATCTATTTCCTTGTCTTTTAACGTTTTATTTTCGTCTTGCAAGACAAAGCGAACAGCGTATGACTTTTTGCCCTCCGGCATATTTTTACCTTTATATACATCAAAAAGTGAAACTTCTTTCAATAGTCGCTTATCGCTTTTTCGGGCTATTTGCTCTATTTGCTCGAAACTGATAGTGTCGTCTAACAATAAAGATAAATCTCGTTTTACAGCCGGATATTTAGTTAATTCTTTAAATTTAACTTTGTTCATTACCAACAAATCAAGGACGGTTTCCCAATAGATTACCGCCATAAAAACGTCTTTTTTTATTCCAAATTGTTTTTTGATGTCGTTTCTTACCCAACCGATATCTGCCACTTTTTTCTTTGCTATTTTGTAGGTTAAACCATCGGCAAACAAATCATTTTTTGTTGATGAAACGGAATTGTTTTTCCAAATTCCTAATCGTTTGAAAAGGGCTTCAGCTACTGCTTTGACAGTAAAGAAACTCACTTCATTGTGATTGGAGTTCCAACGTTTTTCTTCTTTGTTTCCGCTGATGGTTACCAATAGCTGTTGTTCTTCATGATAACCGCTCTCAAATTTTTGATAAATTTTACCAAATTCAAATAATTTAATGTTTTCAGCACCGTGATTTTGGTTTAAGCGAACAGCTTCCAATCCGTTAAAAACCAGGGTTTGACGCATTACATCCAATTCGGAGCTCAAAGGATTGAGAATTTTTACGGAATAATCGTCTTGGATAGATTTGCTTTTTGCTACATCTGTATAAGCAGACTTCGTTAAAGAATTTGACATTGCTTCAAAATATCCGATTCCTGAAAGCCAATCCGAAATATAGTTTTGGTGTTTTTCTTTATCCAATTTCGGACGATAAGAAATGGAAGTATTTAGCTTCTCGGGAAGTGGTACATTATTGAATCCGTAAATACGAAGAACTTCCTCTGCGATATCTGCTTCTCTTTGAACATCTACTCGATATGCAGGGACTTCAACTTTGATGGAATCTTCTTTTGTGTCTAAAATTTGAATGTCTAAAAACGTCAGTATTTGTTCAATTTCTCCCGTTTTAAAATCGACTCCGCAAAGCTGTCCGATTCTTTTTTTATTGACCCAAAATGTAAAATTCTCGATGGGCTTTGGATAAATATCAACAACATCTCCGGCTATTTTACCTCCGGCTATTTCTTTTATCAAAAGGGCTGCTCTCTTTAGAGCGTCTATAGTAATGTTCGGGTCTATTCCTCTCTCGAAGCGGAAAGATGCATCAGTGTTTAGTCCGTGTCTTTTTGCCGTTTTACGGATACTCACGGGATTGAAATAAGCACTTTCCAAAAATACATTTTGTGTTTTTTCGGTTATGCCGGAGCTTGCTCCTCCAAAAACTCCTGCGATACACATTCCATCTTCTTCATTCGCAATCATTAAATCATTTTCATTTAACGTTCGCTCTGTTTCATCTAACGTTACAAATTTAGTATCGGTTTCGAGATTGGTTACCCTGATTTTCTTCCCTGTAATTTTATCGTAATCAAAAGCGTGTAAAGGCTGTCCGTATTCGTGTAGTACAAAATTGGTTATATCTACAATATTGTTGATAGGAGTTAAATCAATTGATTTTAATCTGTTTTTTAGCCACTCCGGTGATTCTTCTACGGTAACATCGCTAATGGTAACACCGCAGTAACGAGGACAAGCTTCTACGTTTTCGACGGCAACATCAATATCCAACGTATGTTCATCTACTTTAAAATTAGAAATATCGGGTAAGTTTAATGTTGTTGATTCTTCCGCTAATCCTTTGTATTTATAAGACGCCAATAAATCGCGTGCTACACCGATGTGTCCCATTGCATCGGCACGGTTGGGGGTTAAGCCGATTTCTATTTGTACATCTTTTTCGATGTTAAAATATTCTGATGCAGGCGTTCCGACTTTAGCATCAGCATCCAGCACCATTATACCATCGTGATTTCCTCCTAAGCCGATTTCATCGGATGCACAAATCATTCCCAATGATTCAACTCCTCTGATTTTTGATTTTTTGATTTTGAAAGTATCTCCTTTTTCATCATAAAGGACAGTTCCGGGAAGAGCGACAACTACTTTTTGTCCTGCGTCAACATTGGGTGCTCCGCACACGATTTGATAGGGTTCTTCTTTTCCTACGTTGACTGTGGTTACGCTAAGTCTATCTGCTCCTTCGTGAGCTTTTTTGGTGAGTACTTCACCGATGACCAAACCTTCCAATCCTCCTTTTATGCTGACTACTTCTTCTGTTTTTTCTACCTCAAGCCCTATGTCAGTTAATATTTCAGCTGTTTCAACGGGTGGTGTTTTTATGTCGATGTATTGTTTTAACCAATTGTATGATACTTTCATTTTTATAATAATTTATTGAACCTTGAACAAGGTTATTGCAAAGGACACAAAAATACATAAAAATTAGTTTACCTGTGGATGAGTTTTAAGAATAGTTGCATAGCAATATGTGTAAAATCAATTTCTTTATATTTCATTTCCATAGTCGGGGCTATGCAAAAGAAAATATTCATCGTCTAAAGAAACTAAAACTCACTTTCTTAGTCCTCATTCCGCCCGCGTTAGGGATTGGTATCCCTAACACGAGCAAAATAGACGATATAAAGTGTTTTTTGATTCCTTATCCGTCTTCATAAAAATTTTCCATAGCTGGGGCTATGCAAAATTTTTATTCATCGTCTAAGAAACCAAAAATTCACTTTCTATTCGCCAATTTCACTCGCGTTAGGGATAGAACGGCGTGTTTGAGCTCTTTTTTGCTTGCTTGCTGAATGAAAGCAAAAAAAGCGAGTAGTGATAGCC
>JALTUD010000674.1 GCA_027047735.1 Flavobacteriales bacterium
TCGTCTTTATCTAAACTATTCACGTGGTCGATTCTAGCTTTTAATTTTGGAACATTTTCAGTATAAAGGTAATTTCCGGAAATGATATGATAGCTATCCGGCAAACGACTTATCATAAAAATAGACGACTTAATGGTGTTTACTTCGTCAGGTGTTCCTTCAACTTCAAAATCGTCAATATGATGATATAAATTCTGTAAAATTTCAACTAATACGTTAAAGACTTTTTTTCGCTCTTTAGAAGAATCTTGAAATTCAATCATCCTCATCTCTACAATTTGCAATATAGACGCGAGCAATTCGGACGTTATAGCACCTTTGAAAGAAAGCAAAACTTTGTTGCTCTCCATTTTTTTATATAAGTCATATACGTCCAACATACTAGGTGGTAGTTTTTCTTTGTTTGCAACAAATATAAATAAATAGTTTTATTTAAAAACTTTCTTTATCCTTTTTTTTAAGAACAAGCAATTTAGTCGTTTCAAATCCGTTTTTACAAGGGTAAACTCGCTGAGTGTTAAATATTTGTTAATCTTATCTCAAGATACATCTTAATAAGTGGTTGTCATATCCTCATCAACACAAATAATGTAATCCGCCTTCCCTTTATTTTCCTCTAAAAGTTCTTTTATATTTTCTTGACTTACGGTACTTATGGTTCTATACTCCAAATTAGGGTTTAGCTTTTTCAAATACCACAAAATCCCTTCATAATTATCCGAATGGTATGCTCCATTGTAATGTATCACTTCAACCTCTTCATTTGTTTTAACTGCTTTTTCATAAGCATTGTAAATAGATTCTGCCATAGTTGCATCTTTTACTGCTTGAGCTTTTGGCAGGTTTTCTCCTCCGTGTCCGCCCATCATCTCCATCATTTTCTGATATCCCGGCAAATTTTTATCGTAAGCGATAGGAAGTTTTGCAATCCATTTTTTTTCATCTTCCGGCAATGAGTCCAACGACTCCAGCCCTTTTTTATATACCTGATGAGCGTATCGTCTCGGTACATTAGCCGCTACAAATTCTAATTTATGCTCTTTAGCAAAATCAACCAACGGTGCGTAATCGGTAGTATAATTCGGCCACAAACGAGCCAAAGAATCCAATTGTTTTTCATCTATCTTTCCGCTCAAGTAATCATTTAGCACCTCTTGATTATCCCGTTCTAACATCTCTGCTGCCAAAATCAACTTTTTTTTCTCGGCTAAACTTTTGGTTACTTCATACTGCAACCAGTGTGCTATGGGATTGTTATGCAATTCTCCAAAAAGAACGACATCTGCCTTAGCTAAATCTTTAACCATTTTCTTGTAGGAAACTTTTTTTCCTTTTGCATTGTAAATCACAAAGGCTCTATCTTGACCCAATGCTAGATTCACAATAAAGAACAATACGAATACGTGTAATAATTTCATTTTGTATATGTTTTATTTGGGCGTTTCCCCAAACCGCTAAAGAAACATATCGCTCTCGCGAAACGTTTCTTTAGCGGTTTGGGGTCGGGCTATCCGTTATATCTTTTGGGTTGCATATATGCAACAACCCAAAAGGATGCCACTTCTATCCCTAACGCGAACGAGCATAAGAATACTTAAAATATCTTATTATACCTAAAATAATTCTGTTAAGGACTTCAGATAACATTAAACCTTAAATCCGCAAGTGAACTTCTATTACAAAGCCAAACTCCGCATCATTATTGACAATGCTCGTTTTTCGATACTCACCGTAGCTATGGCTACGCTTGCGTGTCTCAAAACTGTGCTTGACCAATAATAATACGTATTTTGACTTTTCATTACGAAATCACTTGCGGATTTAAGGTTAAAATAGAAAGCGGGGTTAATTTTTTAAAATAATCCGGAAAAATCACATTGGCATCTTACCTCCCATTCCTTTAAATTGCTTCATCAGAGTTGCCATATTTTTCTTATTACTCATCAATTTCATCATCTTTCGGGTGTCTTCAAACTGTTTCATCAACTTGTTAACTTCCTGCAATGATGTACCACTTCCTTTTGCTATTCGCTGTTTTCGACTATTGTTTATAATCTTCGGATTACTTTTTTCTTTCGGTGTCATTGAGTTAATAATAGCTTCAATGGGTTTAAACGCATCATCATTAATATCCACACCTTTCATCATTTTTCCCATACCGGGTATCATTCCAACCAGGTCTTTCATATTCCCCATCTTCTTGATTTGCTGAATCTGCTTATAGAAATCATCAAAATCAAACTGGTTTTTTTGGATACGTTTGTGAATCCTTTTGGCCTCTTCCTCGTCAAATTGCTCTTGAGCTCGCTCTACTAAAGATATAACATCCCCCATACCCAAGATACGATCTGCCATCCTATCGGGGTGAAACACATCTATCGCTTCCATTTTCTCTCCGGTTCCGATAAACTTAATCGGTTTATCAACTACGGATTTTATAGATATAGCAGCACCCCCTCTTGTATCTCCGTCTAATTTGGTCAATACAACCCCATCAAAATCTATCCGCTCGTTAAAGGCTTTTGCCGTATTGACAGCATCCTGACCGGTCATAGCATCTACCACAAACAAGGTCTCTGTCGGATGAATTGTTTCTTTAACCAAAGCAATCTCATTCATCATTTGCTCATCCACTGCCAAACGACCTGCTGTATCGACGATTACAACATTGAATCCTTTTTGCTTTGCATAGTCGATGGCATTTTTTGCTATTTGTTCCGGTTTTTTATTTTCTCTCTCCGAATATACCTCTACGCCTATTTGTTCTCCTACTACATGCAATTGGTCAATAGCTGCAGGACGATAGACATCACACGCAACCAAAAGAGGCTTCATGTTCTTTTTGGTTTTCAGATAATTAGCTAATTTTCCTGAGAAGGTTGTTTTACCTGACCCTTGTAACCCGGACATTAAGATGACCGCCGGATTGCCTTTTAAATTAATCTCACTGGTTTCTCCTCCCATTAAGTCTTTCAACTCCGAATGGGTAATTTTAATCATCAACTGCCCCGGTGAAATTGAGGTCAACACGTTTTGACCTAAGGCTTTTTCTTTGACCTTATTGGTAAAGTCTTTTGCTGTTTTAAAGTTAACATCGGCATCTAACAATGCTCTTCTAACTTCTTTCAGCGTTTCGGCTACGTTTATTTCGGTTATTTGTCCGTGTCCTTTAAGTACTTTAAAGGCTCTGTCGAACTTATCGGATAAATTTTCAAACATATTTTTTTACTATTCTTTGTTGCTTCAAGATGCGAAGATACAAAAAGATTTTTCCTTTCTTTCATTTATTTCAAATTCCGTTTTTTGTACTTATTTCACTTGCGTTAGGGATAGAAACGGCATCCTTTTGCCCTCCCTCCTTTTGGAGGGCAAAAGATATAGTGGATAGCCCGCCCCTTTTCTTGTAAACAAACGTTACGCGAGAGCGTTAT
>JALTUD010000675.1 GCA_027047735.1 Flavobacteriales bacterium
GAGGTTAATTACAGCTTGTTTATAAGTTAAAAATTAGTTCTTTTCATTTCACTCGTCGTTATTTTTGCGAACCATAGCTACGGCTATGCTTCTTAAAAATGCCTAGATTGAAAAGAAAATAATCTAAATTTCACTATTATATCCAAACTATAAATAACCTCTTCATATTTTATTTCCATAGCTGGTGCTATGCAAATAAAATATTCATCGTCTGAGAACTACAAACTCCACTTTCTTGCACTTATTTCATTCCGCGTTAGGGATAGAAGCGGCATCCTTTTGGTTTGTTTGCTTTATGCAAACCAAAAGATATAGCGGATAGCCCGACCCTAAGTCTTCAAACCAACGTTCCGCGAAAGCGGTATGTTTGTTTGATGGCTTAGGGGAACGCCCAAATCATAAACTTACCTGAATTACTTAAAATTATTTATCTTTGTGGTATGGTTGAAATTAAAGACGATAAGCCCGAAGATATAAGGGAGGAAAAGAAGCGATTGAAGAAAGGTACGAGGTTCTTTTTGTTGCTTTTGCTGTGGTTGGCTGTGCTGACACCTATGGTGGGTGTTTTTTTTATGCTTAAATTGGCTGATGATGGGACTTTGCCGGGGTTTGAAGAGTTGGAAAATCCGAAGTCTAATTTGGCTACTACGGTTTATACGCAGGATAATGTGGTGTTGGGGAAATATTTTAGAGAAAATCGTACAAATGCCGATTATAATGATTTGTCGCCGTGGTTGCCAAAAGCATTGGTGGCTACAGAGGATGAGCGGTTTTACGAGCATTCGGGAGTTGACGTCAGGGCTTTGGGAAGAGTAGTGAAGGGAGTCGTGCTGAATAAAAAAAGTCAAGGAGGTGGAAGTACGATTTCTCAGCAATTGGCAAAACTATTGTTTCCAAGAAAGCGATTGTCTAAATGGGAGTTGGTAAAGCGAAAGTTTAAGGAATGGATTATTGCTACGCGTTTGGAGAAAAATTACACGAAGGAGGAGATTATAACGATGTATCTCAATAAGTTTGATTTTTTAAATAATGCCGTGGGTATTAATTCTGCTTCGCAGGTTTATTTCGGTAAAACACCAAAAGAATTGGAAATACACGAAGCAGCAATGCTTGTAGGGATGGCAAAAAATCCTTCGCTGTTTAACCCGCTTAGGCATGCGGATACGGTTAAACACAGGAGAAATGTGGTGTTTGCTCAGATGAAAAAGAGCAAGTTTATCACACAAGAGCAATTTGATTCACTTAAAACATTGCCGTTGGGAATACATTATACACGTGTTGACCACCAGTCCGGTTTAGCTCCTTATTTTAGAGAAACGTTACGGAGAGAAGTAACTAAAATATTGGGTAAAAAGGACAAAAACGGGAAGTATGTTTATACCGATCCTTCCGGAAATCCTTACAATATTTATTCAGACGGATTAAAAATATACACGACTATTGATTCTCGATTGCAAGAGTATGCGGAATATGCGGTAGAAGAACATCTGAAGCATGATTTGCAAAAAGCCTTTTTTAAGAATAATGCCAAATGGAAAAATCCGCCTTTTTCTAACGATTTGTCTAAGGTTCAGATAGATACCTTGATGCAACGTGCGAAAAGACGTTCTAAGATGTATAAGATGCTTACGGGGAAAGTATGTAGTTATTGTGAAAGGACGAGAGATATACATAGAGAAGGCGACCATTATCATTGTGATTATTGCGGTAATGATACGCCGGTAAGGACAAGTAAAGAAATAGATAGTTTGTTTAACGAAAAGAGAATAATAAGAGTCTTTGATTGGTGGTCGCCGAATTATGAAAAAGATACACTGATTTCAGCCATGGATTCTATTCGTTACTACAAAAGTATCTTGCGTGCGGCTATGGTGTCAATCAATCCACATAACGGTTATGTGAAAGCATGGGTAGGAGGTCCTAATTTTCATCATTTTAAATACGATATGGTGAAAAACGGGAAGAGGCAAGTCGGTTCTACTTTTAAGCCTTTTGTGTATGCAACAGCTATAGAAGTGGGGGCAATTCATCCGTGTGATCAAGTCCCTGATATGCAGTACTGTGTTGAAGTTCCGTATAATGAAAAACGAAATAAATTATGGTGTCCGGGGAATGCAGGAGCAAAATATACCAACAAATTAACACCTTATACTTTTGCCTTAGCTGCTTCAATGAATAATATTACGGCTCATATTATAGGGAAAGATGGTATGCCGCAAAAAGTATTTAACCGTGTTGCCGAATTGGGAATAGATACGTCTCGTTTTGAGCCTGTCCCTTCCATGGCTTTAGGTGTTTTTGATTTGTCTGTTTATGAAATGGTAAGCGGGATGACTGCATTTGTAAATAATGGAGTTTACATTACGCCTACATTTATTCAGCGAATAGAAGACAAAAACGGGAATTTAATTTATGAGCCGAAACAAATGGCGAAAGAAGTATGGGCAGAATATACTGCTTATACGATTCTACAAATGATGAAAAGAGTAACTTCAGGTATTCAGCACCCAACGGCAAAAGGGAAAAACGGAAGACCTTTGGTTGGGGGGACTGCAATTCGTATAAGAGGGCGTAAAACCGAAAAACGACCTTATGCAGGTATAAAAGCACCAATAGCCGGAAAAACAGGAACAACTCAAAATCAATCTGACGGATGGTTTATGGGCTTAACTCCTGATTTAGTTACAGGAGTATGGGTTGGAGCAGAAGATAGAGCTGTACGTTTTAGAAGTCTTCAATTGGGAATGGGAACAAATATGGCATTGCCGATTTGGGGATATTATATGAATAAAGTATATGCGGATTCGACTTTAAATATTTCACAAGGAGATTTTCCTAAACCTCCAAGTGTAATTAACGACCCGTTGGATTGTACACAGTTTAAAATGAATCAACCGAGTATTGATGACTATAATAATGAAGAGTTTGATGGTTTAAATAATCAGGGACAGGATGAGGAGTGGTAAAATAGGTGGTAATTTTAACAGAAAAAAACAAGCAAAAAGAATAATACTAACTTTCTTCCTTTTTTATACAAAAAATTGTCCTTATACTTGCACGATTTTTAATATAAACGTACAATTAATACGCTATTAATCACAATATAATGATGAAAACAAAGAACTTAAAAGCAATTGCGTTAACTTCGGTATTCGCCGGAGGAATGTTATTGAACAGTTGCGACTTGGTAAAAGACATTGAATACAATGTAAAGCAAAATCCGTTGGAAATGCACGGAGACAAAGTGAAATTAGATATCGATGGAAAATTTATCGAGAAAGGATTGCATAAGAAAGCAATAGTGGAGGTAACACCAACATTCATTTGTGAAGATGGAACGGAAATTCCTTTTGATACAAAAATCTTTCAAGGAGAGAAAGCAGCCGGAAATGGAGAGGTTATACCTAAGGGAGGAAAGTCTTTTACGT
>JALTUD010000676.1 GCA_027047735.1 Flavobacteriales bacterium
GTAAATAAAGATTCTAAAGTAATTGTACAAGGGTTTACAGGTAGTGAAGGAACATTTCACGCCGGTCAAATGATTGAATACGGAACGAATGTTGTCGGAGGTGTTACTCCGGGGAAAGGTGGTCAAACACATTTGGATAAACCTGTTTTTAATACAGTGGAGGATGCTGTTAAAACTACGGGAGCAGATGTTTCTATCATATTTGTTCCACCGGCTTTTGCCGCTGATGCTATTATGGAAGCTGCTCAAGCAGGAATTAAAACGATTGTATGTATTACAGAAGGTATTCCTGTGGAAGATATGGTAAAAGTGAAAGAATATTTAAGTGATAAAGACTGTACGCTTGTTGGTCCTAACTGTCCCGGTGTGATGACTGCCGGCGAAGCTAAAGTGGGGATTATGCCCGGATTTATCTTTAAAAAAGGGACTATCGGTATTGTAAGTAAATCAGGTACATTAACATACGAAGCGGTTGACCAAATCACTAAAGTAGGTTTGGGACAAACTACAGCTATCGGTATTGGTGGTGATCCGATTATCGGAACTACAACGAAAGAGGCGGTTCAATTATTAATGAACGACCCTGAAACGGAAGGTATCATCATGATTGGTGAGATTGGTGGTAATCTTGAAGCGGAAGCGGGTAAATGGATTCAAGAACACGGAACAAAACCGGTTGTTGCCTTTATAGCAGGTGAAACTGCTCCTGCCGGAAGAACAATGGGACACGCCGGAGCTATTGTTGGTGGCGAAAGTGATACTGCAGCTGCTAAAAAAGCAATTTTGAGAGAATGTGGTGTTCACGTTGTGGATTCTCCTGCTCATATAGGTGCTAAAATGGCTGAGGTGTTAAATAAAGTTCATGCTTAATTTTTTCATAATTTAAATAAATCAATTCAAAAACCATCGACACGTTTGTGTTGGTGGTTTTTGAGTTTTAGGTCTAATCTAAACATCCTTTGTACAATGCAACTTCAAAAAAGAATTAAAACACTTTCGCAACTGGGAAAAGTTCTTTCAACGGCTTCTCTACAAAAAGAATGGAACGGTTTTGATTTAGGTATTACGGAACAGGAATACAACAATTTTATTCAAGTACTTAAAACCGTTAGAAACCACAACCAATGGTTTACCGAAAAAGAAGTTCTATTTACCTTAAAAGCTTGGGGCAAAAATCTTTCGGAAGAAAAACTAAAACAATGGCTTTCTCCTTATACCATTACTAAAGACCTAAATAAAACGGTTGGTATTATCATGGCAGGAAATATCCCGATGGTGGGATTCCATGATTTGCTTTGCGTTTACATTCTTGGGGGAAAGGCTAAAGTAAAACTTTCTTCGGATGATAAAATATTGATTCCTGCTGTGGTACAACTGCTTACTCTTTTTGATGAAGCTGTACCGCAACAAATTGAATTTATTCCTTTTAAATTAGATAATTTTGATGCAGTTATTGCTACAGGAAGCAACAATACGGCTCGTTATTTTGAAACTTATTTCGGAAAATATCCAAATATCATTAGAAAAAACAGAACTTCGGTTGCCGTTATTACCGGAGAGGAGACAAAAGAGGAGTTAAAAAAATTAGCGGATGATGTCTTTCTGTATTATGGATTAGGTTGTAGAAACGTTACCAAATTATTTATTCCTAAAGGATACGATTTGAATAATATTTTCGGTGCTTTCTTTACACATGATTATGTAATGGAAAATAATAAATATGCCAACAATTATGACTACCATAAAGCAGTTTATTTAATGGAGCAACATCAACTTATAGAAAATGGTTTTTTACTAATGAAAGAAGACAAAAAATTTCATTCTCCAATTGGGATGCTGTTCTACGAATATTATGACTCAAAAGATGCTGTTCTTGAGAAATTAAATCAACACAAAGAAGAAATTCAGTGCATCGTAGGGAAAGAAAACACACCGTTTGGAAAAAGCCAAAAACCCGAACTATGGGATTATGCCGATAATATAGATACGATTCAATTTTTGCTCGAGGTATAACAATAATCAGTTAGTCGCTCCAAACATATCCATCAGATGCGGGATATAAATAAAACAAGCAACAGAAATCGCCGTAAAAAACGCACAAAAAACAGCACCTGCGGCTAAATCTTTAATCCAACCTATTTTGGTATGATACTCGGGATGAATAAAATCGGCTATTCGCTCTATCGCTGTATTGAGTGCCTCAGCCGTAAAAATTAACCCAAAAACGATAAATTGCATTATCCATTCATAACGGTCTATCCCTACTGTAATTCCTATCACTAAAAAAATAAGAAAAAAGGCAAATTGCACCATCACACTATGTTCCGATTTAAAAAAAGCCACAGCTCCTTTAAAAGCGGTTACCGCACCTTTTGCCCTTCCCTGAAAAAAACTTCCTTGATGATTCATAATCTTATTATTTTGTAGGTGTTATACCGATTAAACATTGAAATACACCTACCTCTACTTATGCAAATTTAACGTTGATTTAACAATAAGCAAGATTTCGCTTTATTACTTCTTTACAATAATGTGTGTAGAACTTTTACTTTTGTGTATAAATCAGAAAAAAGTTAACAACTCGCTGTTTGTAGAAAACTTCACATAAACATAAAATTTTGGCGTTAATCTTGTTTCTTTATAAGGAATTTGCAACACACAAACGATTACCTTATGAAAAAACTAAATTTACTCTTATATGGACTTTCATTTTCGGCTTTAGGATTTACACAACAAAATAATGATATTATCAATTATTTTCACAGCGACTCTACCAATTATTCAAGTATCAACACCGATGTATTGTTGGAAGAACGTTGGGACTTATTGGCACAACCCAACTTCTGGAAAGAAGTGATGCTGCTAAGCGAAGACTCTTGCATTATTAATGTGGCATCCACACGACAAATATTGGGTAAAGATTCCTTTATATGCTGGAAGGAACAAACAGAAGCAGAAAAAAAAGCCTACAAAGACAGCGTTCGCAAACGATATAACTTACCGGCTGACACCCGTATATACGTAACATCAGGCAAAAGTAATTTTTATCAACTCGAAAAAGTATTGCCAAGTATCGACAGAGCTATTCCTATTTTTCAAAAAGCAGGAACAGACCCTTGGTATGCACAAGCAATTTTGTTGATTGAAAGTCCGGGTAAAATCGAATACTCAAACGTCGGTGCATACGGACCTTTTCAATTGATGAAATCTGTGGCTAGAAGTCATGGTCTTATCGTAAACAGCAAAGTGGACGAACGAAAAGATTTTGATAAATCGGCTCAAGGTGCGGCTTCGCTAATTCAAAAAACTTGCATCCCCGAAGCCCGTCGTATTCTAACCGCCCAAAACATCGATTTTGACGAAAACGACCTTTGGTTTAAACTCTTCGTCTTGCATATTTACCACGCCGG
>JALTUD010000677.1:0-7751 GCA_027047735.1 Flavobacteriales bacterium
ATTCTAATTTACCTGTCGTATGGTCGTAGGCACACATGGCGATATCTAAACCGTGTTTCATTTGTTCCTCTTCGGATGATGTTAATCGTTCTTTGAGTTTTATATGCAAACGTTCTAATAACAGGTTGGTCGTGGTTACATCTTCTTCTAAAATAATTGCGTTTAACAAGTTCAGACTAATTAAGGTCATAAAGGCTCCCGGCACTCCGTGTCCGGTACAATCAGCTACGGAGAAAAAGGTTTTATTTCCTTTGCGGTACACCCAATAAAAATCTCCGCTAACTACGTCTTTGGGTTTGAAATAAACGAATGAATTAGGAAGTAACCGTTTGACTTCTTCCATTGTCGGAAAGATACGTTTTTGAATATTTTTGGAATATTCGATACTTTCCAACATATGATTTCTGTTTTTTTCGATGGTCTGTTTTTGGATTGCTATCAGTTTTTGTTGTTCTTTTGTTACTTTTAGTTTTTTCGAAAAGAAAATAGTAAACACACTAATTAAAAGTACACCCAAAATCATCGAATAATTGACTATTGATTGATTTCTTTCTTTTTCTTTCGCTATTGCACGCTCTTGCTCTAATTTAGCTTGTGCTATTGCTCGTTCTTTTGCTCTTCGGGCGAGCTCTGCTTCTTTTTGACGTTCAAACTCAAATTTTGCTTCTTTTTGTCCTACTTCTCTGAACTTTTCCTCATTATTGAGGCTGTCTTTTAAATATATATATTCTTCGTAATAGTCAAAAGCTTTATCTTCTCTTCCTTTTTCACGATATAATTTAAAGATATCAAAAGCAAGATCTCTTCTATCAGGGCTTTGAGCTTTACTTCCTTCTGTTTGATTAAAAGCTTGTTCAAAAAAGTCTAGGGCTTTTGCTTTTTTTCCTTGAATTAAATTCCACCGCCCATATAATTTTGCGGATTCAAAAGACTTCATTTTATTTACTTTTAGAATTTCAGCGAATTTATCAATGCTGTATTTAGCTGAATCTAAAATCATTTGATTAATCTTATTTTCCGGCACATCTTTCATATATGGATTAAAAACACGAATGCTATCAGGACAATATTCATAGGCATAAAGATATACTTCGGCGATATTGGTATGGACTAACCCTAAAGTATAAGACGTTGTATCATTGAGTATATTTCTAAATATACTCAAGCCTTCTTTAGAAGAAGCTAATGATGTTATATTATCTCCCAATACAGTTTCGTAATATCCCTTGTTTAAATAGATATTAGCCAAGGCTTTATAATTTGTATCCGGACAAACTTCTAACATTTTATTTGTATAACGTAAGGCTTCTCGTTTTTCACCTATTCTTGAATAAGCATAACGAAGACTGTTGTATATTCTTAATTCTTTACCTGACCTTTCATAGGTATTTAAGGCTTCCAAATAATACAGAAGACTTTCTACACTATTTCCGTTTAAATAGAATTTATAACCAATATGATAATTTACATCTGCATAATCCAACGAATCTGTTTCATCAAGTTCTTTTAAATACTCTTTAAGTATCAATCTGGAACTGTCTGATTTTCCTTGTTTGAAAATAATATTTGAACGATTAAGCATCGCTTTTGTTATCCTTCTCCTATCGTTAATATTTCTTGAAAGTTCGATTAATTGATTATTTATTAGTAGAGCAGAGTCTTTATTCCCTTCTTTTAGATAGGCTTTACTTATTTCTAATAATAAATTACATTTGGAAGTGTCTTGCTGTACTTCAGCTAATTCTCGTTGAAGTGAATCAATTTTCGGGGTTTGAGAATAACCATTAATAATTATGGTTACCCAACAAATAAATAGTAGTTTTATTTCTTTCATTTTACTTAAAAGTTACTCCCATAATACAAACATCGTCAATTTGTTCTTTGTCGCCTTTCCACTCGTTGAATTTTTTATCGAGTATTTCTACTCGTTTTTCAACGGGATATGTGTTTACCACTCTTAGTAAATTTCGAAGTCTTGAATAATAGAATTTTTTGCCTTTTTCTCCGCCTTTTTGGTCGGGGAATCCATCGGTACTCATATAGCAAGAATCTCCTTTTTTTATCTCAATTTGATGTATTGATACATTGAAATCTTTTGAAATTCCCAAAAATAAATTATCTCCTTTTATTTCTCTGAGTTCGTTATCTTTGTTAATGATATAAAGTGGATTGTGTAAGCCTGAATATTCTAATTTGCCCGTTGTGTGGTCATAGGCACACATTGCGATATCCAATCCGTGTTTCATTTGTTCTTCTTCGGATGATGTTAATCGTTCTTTGAGTTTTATATGCAAACGTTCTAATAACAGGTTGGTCGCGGTTACATCTTCTTCTAAAATAATTGCGTTTAATAAGTTCAGGCTAATTAAGGTCATAAAGGCTCCCGGCACTCCGTGCCCTGTACAGTCGGCTACAGAGAAAAAGGTTTTATTCCCTTTGCGGTATACCCAATAAAAATCACCACTCACCACATCTTTAGGTTTGAAATAGACGAAAGAGTTGGGAAGTAACCGTTTGACTTCTTCCATTGTCGGAAAGATACGTTTTTGAATATTTTTGGAATATTCGATACTTTCCAACATATGATTTCTGTTTTTTTCGATGGTTTGTTTTTGGATTGCTATCAGTTTTTGTTGTTCTTTAGCTATTTTCAATCTTTTATAGATGACTGCTGTAAAGAAACTAATTAAAAGCAAACCTAAAATCACTGAATAAGTTATTATTTTTTGGTTTCGTTCTTTCTCTTTTGCAACTGCTCGTTCTTGTTCTAATCGAGCTTGCTCTATTGCTTTTTCTTTAGCTCTTTGAGCCTCTTCTTTTGCTTTTTGACGTTCAAAATTAAATTGAGCTTCTTGCCTTCCAACTTCTCTTTGTTTTTCTTTATCAAAGATACTATCTCTTAACTGTATAAATTCTTCATAGAATTTTAGAGCTTTTGCTTTGTTTCCTAATTTTTTATGAATTTTATATAATTGTTCCGCTACTTTTTTTCGATCGAAAATCATGTATTCATTTTCAAGAGAAATGTTGTAGCATTTCATGAATTCTTTTTCAGATTCTTTGATTTTCCCTTGGTAATACAACAAATCTCCGTAACCGTAAAAAATATAAAACATATTTGTTGGATTCCCATAAATCTTAGCTATTTCATAAGATTTGTCAATGTAATATTTTGCAGAATCTATCAAACCTTTTTTTATGTTTTTCAACTCCCTAAAAGACGGATTGATAACTAAGATACTGTCCGGTGCGTGTCTGTAATAATAAATATAAACATCCGCTATATTTCCATATACTATTCCAAGGGAACTGTTGGTTGGCACTTTTAATGTATCTCTATAAATAGATACTGCTTTTTTAGAATAATAATAAGAGCTATCGTGTTTTATAAGCATCAAATAGTAGTAGCCTTGGTCTAAGTAGCCACTTGCCAAAGCCCAATAATTGCTATCTTTTTTGGCTTGTTCTATCATTTTTAAATTGAACTTAACCGCATTTTGCTCATCATTTAATCTGGAATATGTACTTGAAATATTGGCATAAATACCTATGGTATTTCCAAGCATCTCATAATAATGAGCTGCTTTAAAATAATATTCTAAAGCCTTTGTATAAAGTTGTTTCCCAAAATAGCGACGTCCTATATCTTGGTAAGAAATAGCTAAATTTAAAGTATCTTTCGGTGAGAGTGTATTGATATAATCTAATAGAAATTTAACGGATTTATCTAAACTGTCTTGTAAGAAATAATTATAGGAAATAACACGTTTTGCCCATGTTATTTTTTCTTGATTGTTCATTCGCTTGGCAACGCGTTCCATCTCTTCTCCAATCTCTATTGCCTTTTGTATAGAGTCTTCTTGTCGATAGTAGCGATTTTTCCAATACAATCGCTCAATGAGTGCTGAATCATTTTCTGCCAGAGCAATTTGGTTATTGATTGAATCCAAATCTAAGTGTTGACCTACGACAGTCGAAAAGGCAACAAATAATGAGAATATAAACACTATAACTTTCATAGCGTAAACATAACTTTATTATTTATATTTTGGAAATTATTTTATTAATTTTTTAGGAATCAATTTGAAAGAATATTGTTAATTTCATTTATTGATATTTCTTGATTTATTATTGATTGACCGATTTCGGTTAATAAAGTACAGTTTATTGTATCTTTATTATTTTTCTTATCATTAAGCATGTAGGGTATTAACTCTTTTGATTGAATGGTTGGAATAAAAGCAAAATCAAAATAGTGTTGAATCACGTTCTTTATTTCTTGGTGCGTTTGTTTTGATATGAATCCTCTTCGGTAAGAAAGTAAAGATTCTTTTTCCAGTCCCCATGCTACGGCTTCTCCGTGTAGGATAAAGTGATGATTATCGAGCATCCAACTTTCCAATGCGTGTCCGAAAGTATGTCCGAAATTAAGTTTCTTTCGTTCGTTTTTTTCTAAAGGATCTATGGCTACGATTTGGCTTTTTATTTCTATGGATTTTCGGATAACAAAATTCCAGTCCCAATCTTGTTGTTTCGTATTTTTTAAGTATTGCCAATACTCTTGATCTTTGATTAACGCGTGTTTAAATATTTCTCCTATGCCTGAATTGAGTTCACGTGATGGTAATGTTTTTAACATTTGAATATCGCAATATACTTTTTGGGCTTCGACAAATACGCCTATGTTATTTTTCAGATGGTTGAAATTTACTCCTGTCTTTCCTCCTACTGAGGCATCTATCATTGCCAGTAATGTGGTTGGAACATTGACAAAGTCTATTCCTCTTTTGTAGGTGCTTGCTACAAAACCGCCTAAGTCGGTGATAACACCCCCTCCTAGATTTATTAAGAGTGAATTTCTACTGATGTTATACTGATTGAGAGTATCCCATACTGTTTGACAAGTGTTGAGATTTTTATGCTCTTCTCCTGATTGTATTTGTATGTGAATGAAGTTTTTTTCTAACGGTAATAAAGGTATTAACTGGGAGGTGTGTTCATCGGTTAAAATTGCGATAGTATTGTACTCTTGTAAGATTTCCTGAAAACTGCTTTCGCTTATTCTTGCTATTTCTATATTTGATTGGATGTTTACCATATTCATCATTTGAAAGCACTAAATACCGTTTTCTTACCGCTCATTTCACTCGCGTTAGGGATTGTATCCCTAACATGAAATGAAAGTAAGCACATAAAGCGTTTTTGTCGCCCTCATACTTCTTTATATTTTATTTCCATAGCTGGGGCTATGCAAAGAAAATATTCATCGTCTGAGAACTACAAATTCCACTTTCTTGCACTTATTTCATTCCACGTTAGGGATAGAACGGCATGTTTGAACTCCTTTTGGTTTGTTGCATATATGCAAACCAAAAGAGTGAGTAGTGATAGCCCGACCCCAATTTGCTAAAGATGCGTTTCGCCTGAGCGAAATGCTTCTTTTGCAAATTGGGGAAACGCCCAAACATTAAAGTTTATCCATTAAATATTTATATAATTCAACCATTGCTTTTATATCTTTCTTGTGTACTTTTTCATTGGCTGAATGAACGTTATCTTCCGGTGCTCCAACAAAAACCCAATCCATCGGATATGGACTTTGCTGTAATTGGTTGCCGTCGCTTCCTCCGGCTCCCTCGACTTCCAATTGGTAGTTCACTCCGCTTTCTTCGGCTAATTGTATGATTTTATTGAGGTATGTTCTTCGAGGAATGCCTGAATCTCGCATGGAAATGGCTACACCTTCGCCGTGACGAACGCCTTCGGTTACCCATGTTATATCGGATATTAGGTTTTGTGTTACGCCCCATTTTTCATAGATAAATTTCGCTAAATAGCCGACACTTCCTCCTCCGTGTTCTTCCCAACATGAGAAAGCAATAATACCGTTTTCTAATTCTTTGGCTACTTGCAAGGTACTCCAAACCCCAAGGCGATTGTCCATATAGCAACATTGAACAAAGTCTTCGTCTTCTCTCCAATTGGGTTTGTAAACTAATTCTGTTCCGCGGTCTATTTCTCTGTCCGATAGATATTGGGGGTGTTTTTTGCCGTTTTCTTCCTCAATTACTACAAGTTCGGTTTCAATTTCTCCTTTGCTGTCTTTCCCAACTAACTTTGTTCCTTCTTCCAGTACGGGACCTCCGATTTTAACTAAATCCTTTCCGTATTTAACGGTAAAACCAATGGAATCCATGTGTGCGTAGATGGCTGTTCTCGGTTTTCCGAATTTAAGAATGATACAGTCTTGAAATCCTTTACCGTGGTATATTTCCGGCTGTATTTTCCATTGTGATTTGTGTTCTTCGATATAATCTAACAGAAAATTTTTTAGTCCGATTTCGTTTCCTGCCGGTGCATGAATAGCACAGAGTTGTTTTAGTAATTGCATCGTGTTTTTCAGATGATTTTAAGTGGTTATTTTTTTAGAAAATAATCTTTTGGTTTTAGGACATTGTCCCATTGATAATATTGTAAACGTACCAATTCCTTGCTTCCATTGATTGAGGCAAAGGCGTATCCCGGATTTAGTTTTTTTACGATTTCGCCTTTTTCGTTATCGTAATCGTCAAAAATTTTCCAGATATCTACTTGTTTGGTATCGCCGTGTTTATCGGTTACTTTAAAGACAAAATTCGGTTTGATTTGTAGTACGGAATCAATTTGTTTTTCTGTTAAGTCTTCTACTACGTGATTGTAGTGTAATTTTTTAAAGTGATTGACGTAATGTGCTACTTGTGCTGTATCAAATTGCTCTATTTTATTATGTTTTCCATCGTAGAGAGAAATTTGACTGTCGTCTCCCAATTCTATCTCAAAGGAATCTTGAGGTTCATCATTATTTATTGCTTCAATTTTAGATATTTCTCCTACTCCATAATTGTAAACACCTGTATAACGCCAATCCTTAAAACTCGTAAAAAAACGAACATCCAATGTACCCCGCATTCCCGGTTTATATACAATAAAAGGCACAGATGATTTTTGTTTGCCTATTTGCAACAGCATGAATGTTCCTTGGTGGTCAGAGGTCGCGTTACCGATGTACCATGTTTTTGCCGGTTCATCTTCTCCTTCGAGAAAAAACTCTGCTTTTTTGTGGCGTATAGCAAGATATTCCAAAACCGTTTTAATCTTAGGTTCGTCTAAGTCTTGACGTATAGCAATGTGCTTTAACACATCTAAAATCAAACTTGCATTTTCGGGTCTTGCTCTAAACTCTGCCCCCTCTACCATCCATATTTTTTGAGGATTGTCGCGTGTAATGGTTATTTCGTTCCCTTCGGTATCCGATATTCTGAATTTAACCACTTTGGATGTGTCGGCTATTGCAAAGTTTCGCAATGGAACAAACGCTCCTGAAGCTGATTTTCCACTTGGGTAAAAAGCAATTACAGCCAGTACAATTAAGACAACTGCCAATAGTATTATTTTGGTTTTATTTTCCATATTGATTCCTTATACTTTTCTAGCCTCAAAGATAATATTTCTAACAAATAGTGCTTTGTTTTTCTTTTTGATTTATTGGAAGGTCAATTTTGGAAGTAAATGGTATTTTCTATTTCCGCTCATAAAACACTACTCCTACTCTATTTATATGTTCTTTTAAATCGGGATTTGATAATTTTTCGAAAATCGATACATCAAATTTGTAGGGTAAAAATAAATCATCAAGTTCGTTCTCTATTTTCAAAAGAGTGGTTAAATCTACATTCTCTCCTATTAGAGTAAGATCTATATCCGAACCGTGT
>JALTUD010000677.1:7761-10735 GCA_027047735.1 Flavobacteriales bacterium
GAACCATACAATATTACTTGGTTGATATGGGGGTATTTATCAAAAACCGAATTAATTTTTCTTACTATTTCTTCTTTTAAACCAAACATCATTCTTTCCGGTTACTCATTTATTTTTCCTTTCATTGATTGTTCAAAATCAATAAAAACAGAATGATATTCATTCACTATTTTATTAAAAATCTCATCCGCTGTATCTTCGTTGTAAGTATGCGAGGTTTTATTTCTACTTTTTATCATTTCCATCCAAATCTCTCCTTTGTTTATAAGTCCGGTATTAAAGGCTTCTTTGGTTGCATCTTTAGAACCATAAGTTTTAATATTTCCTACTTCCAATAAAAAGTCTTTCATTACATTCCAAGCCAATTCATGTGTGTACTCAAAACGTTGAATTACTCCCTCCTTTAGAATTTCATCAATAATATTCTTCTCAGCTTTATCACTTCTTTTGTCTTTTACATACTTGACCGCATCTGTCAACTTATTTAAGGCTTTGGTATAATTAGAGAACCTTTGTTTCCACCTAACGTCTTGTTTTTTCATAATAACTCTTTTTAACTCCACTCTGCAAAAGGATACTGCTGTAAATTAGCATTATAATATTTTTTATCCCCCGTTACTTCTTTATCTACCCAATCGGGTAATTCAATAGTTTCTTGTTCGTCGGACAGTTCTACTTCTGCTATTATAAGCCCTTCATTTTCCCCCATAAAAACATCTACTTCCCAAATATGTTGACCGTAAGGAATATAATAACGCTTTTTCGTTATGCTATGTTCTCCGAAAAGTTCTATCATTTGTTGAGCTTCATTAAAGGGAATTTCATATTCAAACTCATTGCGAGTAATCCCTACAACTTTACTCTTAATGGTAAAAAACGCTTTATTTCCTAATAGACGAACACGAATAACTTTCTCGTCGTCGCTACATAAGTACGCTTGTTGGCAATATTGATTTTCAGCTTTTTCCAAAACAGAAAAAACAGCATCATTCACCAAAAATTTACGTTCTATTTCTTTTGCCATACTACTCTTTGGGTTTGATTCCGTAAATACATATCAAATAACACTATGGCAGTCATTGCCTCAACAATAACAACAGCTCTTGGCACAACACAAGGATCGTGTCTTCCTTTTCCTTTTAAGGTTACAATATTCCTTTCAACATCAACACTTTGTTGCTCTTGCATTATCGTAGCAACAGGTTTAAAGGCTGTCCTAAAATAAATATCTTCGCCGGAAGAAATTCCCCCTTGAATACCACCTGAAAAATTAGTTTTAGTTTGGATAACACCGTCCTCAGATATAAAAATATCATTATGCTCAGAACCTTTCATTTTTGTTCCCTCAAAACCGGAACCATATTCAAATCCTTTTACAGCATTGATGCTTAACATAGCTTTTGCTAATTCTGCACTTAACTTATCAAATACAGGTTCACCCAAACCAACGGGAACATTTCTAGCAACACAAAAAACAACCCCTCCTACCGAGTCTCCTTGTTTCTTTATTGCCTGAATGTATTCTTCCATCTTTAAAGCAAAAGTCTTATCAGGGCAACGAACAGGGTTGGATTCTATTTCATCAAAATCAACTTCTTTATAGGATTTTGTTATTTTGATATTCCCCACAGATTCCACGTACGCCGATATAGAAATACCTTTCGCTAGTAAAAACTGTTTAGCAATTGCACCGGCTACCACTCTAGCAACAGTTTCTCTTGCACTGGAACGTCCGCCTCCTTTATAGTCTCGAATAGTATATTTTTGCTGATAGGTATAATCTGCGTGTGAGGGACGGTACACGTCTTTTAGATGATTGTAATCTTTGCCTTTTGCATTCTTATTAATAATTTCAAAAGCTATTGGTGTTCCTGTTGTCTTACCTTCAAATATCCCCGACAAAAACGTTACTTTATCTTCCTCTTTTCGCTGTGTTGTTATCTTACTCTGTCCGGGCTTTCTTCTATTTAATTCCTCTTGAATAAAATCAAAATCCAATTCAAAACCGGCAGGACATCCGTCAATAATTCCCCCAATCGCTTTACCATGAGATTCACCAAAAGTGGTTAACTTAAATAATGTACCAAAACTGTTTCCTGCCATATTGCTATCAATAAAAAACGCAATTTAGAAAAATTTCTAAATTGCGTTTACCTATTTGTTTTTATTTCTGAGGAATATCCTTTAAAATATCTAATAGAAACTTCCAGAACTTCTGAACCGAAGCAATATTCACTTTTTCGTCAGGCGAATGAGGATTTTTAATCGTAGGACCAAAACTAATCATATCCACCCCTGGGTAACGTTCTCCCAAAATACCACACTCTAAACCGGCGTGTATAGCAAAAACTTTAGGTTTCTCACCAAACAAACTTGTATATTTATCAGTTAAAAGCCCTAGTATTTCAGAATTTGGATTCGGTGCCCATCCCGGATAAGAACCTGAATATTCAACATCAGCACCAATCAATTTAAAGGGTGCCCCAACCGTTTCCGCAACATCATATTTTGCCGATTCAACGGAACTTCTCTGCAAACTCTGCATTTCAAATTTTCCGTCCTTAATATTGATAATCGCTAAAGAAGAAGACGTTTCCACTAATCCCGGTATAGCTGTACTCATTTTGTACACTCCATTATGCACTGCTAAAATAGCCGTAGTTATTTTTTCTACGTCTCCCATTGCCATAACACTCTCCGGCAAATCCTTAGCTTCTACTTCAACCGTCATATCAGGATCGGTTATCGAATATTCAGCCTTAATTATTTCCGCTCTTTCCTTCAGTACATTCAAATATTTCTCGTCTTCAATCGTTACTACGGCAAAAGATTCTCGAGGAATAGCGTTTCTCAAGCTACCTCCCTTTATTTCTGCAATTTGCAAACCATATTGCTCCGCATCCAACAATAAACGATTCATCACCTTGTTAGCATTAGCACGCTCCAAATGAATATCAACTCCCGAGTGTCCCCC
>JALTUD010000678.1 GCA_027047735.1 Flavobacteriales bacterium
TTCAAAAATTATTTCCATAGCTCGGCTATGCAAAGAATTTTTTCATCATCTAAAGAAACTAAAACTCACTTTCTATGCACTCATTCCACTTGCGTTAGGGATAGAACGGCGTGTTTGAACTCCTTTTTGCCCTCCTCCTTTTGAGGGCAAAAAGAGTGAGTAGTGATAGCCCGACCATTACGGCGTTAAAAAGTTATGTAGTGCAACGAAATTACTTTTTTATGCCGTAATGGGAACGCCCAAAAAATGATTAAACTATGAATTTTAAAGAACTTAAAGTAATTGAATTGGCAAGTGTGCTTGCTGGTCCTTCGGTGGGTATGTTTTTTGCTGAACTCGGAGCTGAGGTTATCAAAATTGAGAATAAAAAAACGAATGGTGATGTAACGCGTACGTGGAAACTTCCGAATGAGCCGGCAGGGAATGTTTCTGCTTATTTTTCGAGTATTAATTTTGGAAAAAAGTATGTGTTTTTGGACTATTCGGACGATAAGGATTACCAAAGATTGATGGAACTGATTCGTGATGCGGATATTGTGGTTTGTAATTTTAAACAGGGTGCGGATGTGAAATTCGGGTTGGATTATGCTTCGCTGAAAGGTATCAACCCGTCTTTGATTTATGCTCAACTCGATGGTTTTAAGAGCAATGCTAAACGCGTGGCTTTTGATGTGGTATTGCAAGCGGAATGTGGTTATATGTATATGAATGGTCAGCCGGATTCTCCGCCTACAAAAATGCCACTTGCTCTAATGGATATTTTGGCGGCTCATCAACTAAAAGAAGGAATTTTGGTGGCTTTACTTAAACGTCAAGCCACGGGAGAGGGAGCTCTGGTTCGTACTTCGTTGGAGGAATCGGCAATTAGTTCTTTGGCTAATCAAGCGACCAATTGGCTGATGAACGGTGTTATACCTCAACGAATGGGGTCTTTGCATCCGAACATTGCTCCTTACGGCGATATTTTTATGACCAAAGATGATAAGGAACTGGTTTTGGCTATTGGTTCGGATGCTCAATTTGCTAAATTTTGTTCTTTGATTGGTGTTGCCGATTTTACTGAAAGAAAAGAATTTTCCACGAACAAAATGAGGGTTAAAAACAGGACATTATTACAACGGGAATTAGCAACTCCAATTGCTCGTTTTATGCTGACTGATTTGGTTGACGCCTGCATTGATGCTGGTATTCCCATGGGGGCGATTAAGAATATGAAAGAGGTTTTTGAAAATCCTGTTGCTCAATCAATGATTTTAGAGGAAGATATGGAAGGTCGAGAAACAAAACGTGTACAAACTATTGCTTTTACGATTAAAAGATGAAACATTTATTTTATTTATTGATATTGATTATCCTATTGGGAGCTTGTAAAAACAAGAAGGAATTACTACCTGACTATTACAAGGTATCGGGCTACGCTCAAGGGACAACGTATAACATTATTTACAGAGATTCCCTGCAAAGAGATTTATCTGTTCAATTTGATAGTGTTTTGACTCATTTTGATGGTGAATTATCCATTTATGTGGATACAAGCACCATTTCAAAAGTGAATCAATTGGCTGTTGGTGACTCATTGGATGTTAGTAACTCTCCTTTGTTTGTACAATGTTTTACTGCGGCTAAAACGATTTACGAGAATACAAACGGTGCGTTTAATCCGGCTGTTTACCCGCTTGTGAAATACTGGGGTTTTTTAAATTTTGAAAAAGCGGATACTTCTTTCTCTCAACATGAAATTGACTCTATATTGCAATGTATTGATTTTTCGGATAAAGCTTTAAGAATTGAAAAAACAGGTACTCAAAACTACTTGAAAAAATACAAAAACTCTGTTATTGATTTTAATGCTATTGCTCAAGGGTATTCTGTGGATGTAATTGCCGATTTTTTGGAAACTTTAGGTATCTATAATTATATGGTTGAAGTGGGCGGAGAATTAAAAACCAAAGGGGTTAATAACAAAAATAAAGTTTGGAAAATCGGTATTGACAGACCAGTGGAACACTCTGCTCCGGGAGAACAATTTCAGAAAATAGTTAAACTCAACAACCTTGCTTTAGCAACTTCAGGTAACTATCGTAAATTTTATGAGAAAGATGGCGTAAAGTACTCGCACACGATTGATCCTATTACAGGAAAACCCGTAACTCATCAATTGCTTAGTACAACTGTAATAACGGATAATTGTGCCTTAGCTGACGGCTACGCTACGGCTTTTATGGTTATGGGAACAGAGAAGACAAAAGTATTTTTAGAACACAATAAGCAACTTGACTTGGGGGTATTTCTAATTTTTAACGACTCTACTTCTAATTATAAGACTTGGAAGAATGAGGTATTTATTGACATAGTTGAACAAAAATAGTTTTTCTATGGCAACTGTTTTATGATTGTTACGTCTATTAAAAAAACACAAATAAATGTACTTTAGGCTTGCTGTCATCTTTTCCCTCTTGTTCTTTCTAAATAACAAAAAAGGGATTACTCAAATAACGACAATTCAAGGCATTAGTTGTTCAGATGCTGTACAAAACCTAATAGGGGTTGGTGTTAATGTTAGTAATTTATCTTGCGATTGTGACGCTAACGCTCTCGGTTCTTTTAACAATGCCAATAATTTACCTATTTCTTCCGGAGTAATTTTAAGCACAGGTAATATAAACCAAGTTACCAACGGTGGCTGTACTGCCAGTTCGTCGATTACAAATGGACATTCCAGCAATGGTCAACTCAATGGAATAGCAGGAAATTCTACCTTCGACCAATGTACTATTGAATTTGATATTACTCCAACATGCAGTTCTTTACAGATTAGCTTTTTCTATGGCTCAGAAGAATATCCGGAGTTTGTTAATACCGGATACAACGATGCTTTTGCTTTTTATATTTCCGGTCCCGGTATTACCGGTACGCAAAACTTGGCTGTTGTACCCGGCACAAGTACACCTGTTACAATAAACACCATTAACGGAGGGACAAACAGTTCTTATTACAACAGCAATGGTTCATGCGGTAACGGTATTGAGTTTGACGGATATACGAATCAATTAACAACATTTGCCAATGTTATTCAATGTGCTACTTATCATATGACGATAACGATAGCTGATGCAGGAGATGGAATTTACGACTCCGGTGTGTTTTTATTGGAAAACGGGTTGACTTGCCCTGGTGGCGGAATGATTGTTACTGAAGATATACAAGACACCTGTTCTGCAACATCATGCAACAGTTCTATTAATTTGAATATTACAGGAGGTGTATCTCCTTACACAACTACTTGGAAAAAAGATGGTGTTAATTTTTCCACAAACACTAATTTAAGTAATTTATGTACGGGAACCTACAGCGTAGAAGTTTTAGATAACACCTGTAATAAATTTTACGACACAATCATTATCGATGATGCTCAAATCCCTTCTGCTGTTTTTTCCGTTTCACAAGCCTGTACCCCTGCACCTGTACCAATTAACAATACCTCTACCATTTCTGCACCGGACATTATCAGTAATTACTCTTGGGATTTTGGGGATGGAAATACCTCAACTGCTCCCACCCCAAATTATGTCTATCCCAATAGCGGAACATACACTATCAAATTAGTTACAGAAAGTAACAAAGGATGTAAAGATTCTACCACGAATCAGGTAAATGTTTACCCAAAACCAACAGCCGAATTTTCAGTTCCTGATGATTGTCAAAATGTAGATGCTCAATTCTCTGATTTATCCTCTGTTTCTTCCGGCTCAATTACAAACTGGGATTGGAATTTTGGTGATAATAATTTTGATACTTTACAAAATCCTACTCACCTATATGCCACAGATGGACTATTTTCACCTATTTTAATTGTTACAACTGACAACGGATGTAAAGATACTATCACACACACCACCACTCGCTATCCTGTTCCTAATGCAAATTTCACTTATAATCCCGAATGTCTTTATGATTCTTTGAGTTTTACTGACGCTTCTACGATAAATGCTCCTGCTACGATAACCAATTGGGTATGGAACTTTGGGGATGGTAGTGCTTTGGCTTCTGAACAGAATCCAAAACATCAATATAATTTAAGCGGAACATACAATGTAACGCTAATTGTATCAACAAATAACGGTTGTATTGATGATGTTTCTTTTCCTGTAATAGCTTATCCTATTCCTGAAGTTAATTTCACTTATACCAGTGTTTGTGAAAATACTCCGCCTACTTACTTTATTGATATGTCTTCGGTTAGCAATGGGAATATAACAGCTTGGCAATGGGATTTTGATGATGGTAATACCGCGAATACTCAGATGCCTTCCAACGCTTATACAACCGATGGGATTTATAACGTAGAGTTAATTGTTACATCTAATCACAATTGTAAAGATACAACAGAACTTCCTGTTACGGTTTTGGCTAAACCTACGGCTGACTTTAGCGAAGATAAAACGGAAGGGTGTTCGCCTGTTTGTGTTAATTTTCAAGATAATTCTCTTACTAACGCTTCGAGTATTGATTATTGGTTTTGGAGTTACGGAAACGGCGATGCCGGATTTGACCAAAATCCGTCGGTTTGTTATGAAAATACAAGCTATACAAATGATGCTGTTTATTCTGTTACGCTTATTGTAAAAAATGATTTGGGATGTTACGATACACTGACAAAAACGGATTTAATCACGAGCTATCACAATCCTATTTCTGATTTTGTGGTTACTCCTGATGAAGCAAATATGTATGAAGGTGAAATTACCTCTACAAATAACAGTATAGGTGCTGATGATTATTTTTGGGATTTTGATAACGATACTACTTCTACCCTCTTTGAACCGGTTATTCATTATACCGATACAGGGGTTTACAATGTAATGTTAGTCGCGAATACCATTCATAATTGCTCCGATACAAGTTTCCAAAATGTGAAAATAATTCCGGTTATTAGTATTTTTATTCCTAATGCCTTTACACCGGACGGAGACGGTAATAATGATGGTTTTATCTTTAAAGGATATGGCATTGATTTGGCAACAACTAAGTTTTATATTTTTGATCGCTGGGGAGCTCTAATCTATTACACAGAAAACAACACGCCTTGGGACGGTACGTACAAAGGTCAAAAAGCGGTTCAGGATACGTATATATACAAGTTATTCTGCGAAGACGACTTTGGTAAACCGCATAAGTTTATCGGGCATGTGAATTTGTTGAGGTAAATTCGGTTTATTATTTATGTTGAGGATTGTTTACTCTCTACTTTCTATCATCTTTTTGTAATTATTCATCATTATGTATCTATTGTTACAGTTATAAAAGCTGTAGTTTCTTTATTTTTTTGTTAGATTTACGCTCGTTATATTTCTCTTTATTTGGAAGTAGCTCCTACAAGGAAATATAACTTGAAGTGTTTTTGTGTCTTGCGTTAGGGATCGTATCCCTAACACGAGCATAATGAGTACCATAAAGTGCTTTTATTTCCTTTATACCTCTTCATATTTTCTTTCCATAGCTGGTGCTATGCAAAGAAAATATTCATCGTCTAAAGAAACTAAAACTCACTTTCTTAGCACTCATTCCGCTCGCGTTAGGGATAGAAACGGCATCCTTTTGCCCTCCCTCCTTTTGGAGGGCAAAAGATATAGTGAATAGCCCGACCCTCATCAGCCAAACAAACGTTCCGCTATAAGCGGTATGTTTGTTTGGCTGATGAGGGGAACGCCCAAAACTTTAACTTTATGAACCCTAAATAAAACTACAACCTATGAAAATTAAACCTAATTTAGCTGTTAATGAAACAGGATTTTTATTTAATCCTTCTACGGGAGATTCTTTTTCTTTGAACCCTACCGGTCAGGAAATACTAACGCTTTTTAAGCAAGGTAAATCCGATGAAGAGGTGATTGAACATATGACACAAGAGTATATGATTGATAAGAATACCGTTGAAAAAGATTTATATGATTTTAAAATAATGCTTTCTAACTACAAGTTGGGAGAAGAGCAAAATTAATCCTTACGATATGTCTAAACCAAAATATACAATTGCTGTTACGGGACTGAATGCCATTGATAGCCCGGGACCGGGACTTGCTGTCATTCGGGCATTGAAAGATGCTACTTCTTTTGATGTGAGAATCATCGGGCTTTCTTATGAAAGTCTGGAACCCGGTGTTTATATGCACGAATATGTTGATAAGAGCTATCAAATTCCTTACCCTACTGCAGGACAAGATGTTTTATTGGCTCGATTGGAGTATATTCACTCCAGGGAGGAATTGGATTTTATTTTTCCGAATTTTGATGCTGAGTTGTTCAACTTTATTTCTTTGAAAGATAAACTGAATGAGGTATATGGTATTAAAACCGTTTTGCCTACGCTCGCTCAATTTGAAGCTCGCCATAAGGTAAATTTATACCAATACGGAAAACTACATAACATCAAAGTTCCTTTTGCTCAAATGATTAACTCTTCTTTGGAAATTTCTCCTATTGCCGGTCAATTAGGGTTTCCTATTGTGGTAAAAGGGAAATATTATGATGCAAAAGTTGCTTATACTGTGGCTCAAGCTACCCAACATTTTAATAAAATCAGTGCCGAATGGGGACTTCCGATTTTGATTCAGGAATTTGTAAAAGGTTCTGAAGTGAATGTATGTGGAATAGGTGATGGAGAAGGAAACACTTTGGGGGCTGTACCGATGCGCAAACTTTATATTACCGATAAAGGTAAAGCATGGGCAGGCATCACTTTGGACGATGAAAACTTGCTAAAAATTACGAGGGATTTGGTCAAAGAAACGAAATGGAAAGGTCCTTTTGAACTTGAATTTATGAAGACCGATGACGACCAATATTATTTGATTGAAATCAACCCTCGTTTTCCTGCTTGGTGCTATTTAGCGGTGGGTGCAGGACAAAATCAAGTGGAAGCTCTAGTGAACTTAGCTATGGGAAATGAAGTTGAACCAATGACTGAATATGAGGTTGGTAAGATGTTTATTCGCTATTCGCACGATATGATTATCGATATTAAAGAATTTGAACAAATTTCAACCTACGGAGAATTATAAAACTACCTTTTAAAACACGAATAAATATGGCACAAAAAAAACAATATGAACGCCCAATCATCAAGCCTTTAAATACAGGTTTGATGAATAAATTCGGTACAAAAACCGAATATGCTCCAGTTAAAATGATTGACGGAGCTTATGTAAAAGACTTAATAAAAGAATACGGCTCTCCTCTTTTTGTTTTATCCGAAAGAAAAATAAGAGAAAATATACGCAACGCTAAAAGAGCTTTTGAAACAAGATATCCTAAAGTACAATTTGCTTGGTCGTATAAAACAAACTACTTGAATGCCGTTTGTAATATCTTTCATCAAGAAGGCTCTTGGGGGGAAGTGGTTTCCATTTTCGAATATAAAAAAGCTATAAAAAACGGCGTTCCTCCGGAAAAGATTTTGTTCAATGGTCCTGATAAGACCGACGATGATTTGACCATTGCCATTAACAACAATTCTTGTATTCACATCGACCACTTAGATGAGCTGTACAGAGTTATTGAACTTGCCGGTGAATTGCATAAAAAACCTCGCGTAGCTATTCGAGTAAATATGGATACAGGCATCTACCCGATGTGGGACAGATTCGGATTTAATTACGAAAACGGACAAGCATGGGATGCTATCAATAAAATCATAGCTTCGGGAAAACTGGATTTGGTTGGTCTTCACGCTCATATCGGTACATTTATGCTATCGGCGAAGGCTTATGGTGTAGCAGCATCAAAACTAGCTGATTTGGCACTTTCGGTAAAACGGATGTTTGGAATAAAATTGACGTACATTGATTTAGGTGGTGGATTTGCCTCTAAAAACACCTTGAAAGGTTCGTTTCAAATCGGTGCGGATGTAACTCCTGAAATTAGTGATTATGCCGAAGAAATTAGTACCGCTTTACTAAACGCAGGTTTCCCTACCGAAGATTTACCTTACTTATATCTTGAAACAGGAAGAGCCTTGGTGGACGATGCAGGATTTCTACTGGGAACGGTTATTTCCAACAAGCGACTTTCGGATGGAAGAAGAGCTACGATAATGGACTTTGGAGTAAATATTTTATTTACCTCTTTTTGGTACGACCACAAAATAAGCCCGGCACAAGACTTCAGTCACCACACGGAAGAAAGCGTCTTATATGGTCCTCTTTGTATGAATATTGATGTCGTTCGCGAAAATGTTACTTTACCTCCTCTTATGGCAGGCGATCAAGTAGTTGTACATTATGTAGGAGCTTATAACATTACACAATCGATGCAATTTATTTCTACTCGCCCGGCCGTTGTACTTGTAGATATGAAAGGAACACCGCACGTCATTAAGCGAAAAGAAACAATAGAAGATGTAGAGTTGGGAGAAAAAATTCCGGATTACTTAGAAAAGTTTGAACTATAAAAACGCTAAAGAAAGTTCAAAAACCATAATAATTTGGGCGTTCCCCTAAAAACAAAAAAGAGCATTCCTTTACAAGGAACGCTCTTTTTTGTTTTTAGGGTCGGGCTATCCGCTATATCTTTTGCCCTCCAAAAGGAGGGAGGGCAAAAGGATGCCGCTCCTATCCCTAACGCGGAACAGGTGAGTGCAAAGAAAACGGAGTTTAGTTTTCTTAGACGATGAAAAATTCTTTTGCATAGCCCCAGCTATGGAAAAAAATTTTGAAGAAGTATAAGGAAAATAAAACCGTTTTATTGTACTCAGATGTTCCGCGTTAGGGATAAGTCCCTAACGCGAGTGAAATCGGCGGATAGAAAGTGAATTTTTGTTTTCTTAGACAATGTGATATTTCCCCTACAACATAACATTCGTAACATATATAAGCCGTTAATAACAAAATTCACAGTCAAATTATATTTTTATTTAACATTACAGTCATAATCATTAAAACAAAAAATTATGACTACAAAAACAATTATCCTTTCTGTGGGGATTGCTCTAACTGCAATTGCCTGCAAAAAACAACCGAAAGCTTGTTTTACCGCTGACAAAGAAACAGCTACCGTAAATTCCGTGATTACTTTTGATGCTTCATGCAGTGAAAACGTTGATAAATATGGTTGGTTAGGTAATATTGAACCAGACACCTGTGTATCTTTTATGGGAGATGCAGCATCTAAAACACAAAAAATAAAGTTTTTATGTCCCGGTACTTATAAAGTTGAACTTATGGTAGAAAACGGTAAAAAATCTGATAAAACTTCTAAAACGATTACTATCAACTAAGTCAATTAAATCATTAAAACAAAAAATTATGACTACAAAGACAATTATCCTTTCTGTGGGGATTGCTCTAACTGCAATTGCCTGCAAAAAACAACCGAAAGCTTGTTTTACAGCAGACAAAGAAACAGCTGCTGTAAACTCCGTGATTACTTTTGATGCCTCATGCAGTGAAAATGCAGATGGGTATATGTGGTTAGGTGGTTCTGAGCCTGATAGTACGTATTCAATTATGGGAGATGCTTCATCTAAAACACATCAAGTAAAATATTTATACCCGGGCACTTACAAAGTTGAGTTACAAGTTACCAACGGTAAAAAATCTGATAAAACTTCTAAAACGATTACTATCAACTAAGTCAATTAAAAGACGGATACTATCAAAGCCCGACTATTCAAATAGTTGGGCTTTGTTGTTTATTTAACACCTTAAATCCGCAAGTGATTTCGTTATGAAAAGTCAAAATGTGTATTATTATTGGTCAAGCACAGTTTTGAGACACGCAAGCGTAGCCATAGCTACGGTGAGTATCGAAAAACGAGCATTGCCAATAATGATGCGGAGTTTGGCTTTGGAATAGAAGTTCACTTGCGGATTTAAGGTTAACACTTCATGATGTATTTAGATTAGATTTTTTACATTTGTAATGTGAATTAATATTTATGAAATTTTGCATTTTTATCATACTTTTTTGTTCTACTGCTATAATAAGCAGTCAAGATACTGCTATCGTACAAAAAAACAACAAAAAAAACTATTCAAAAATTTCATTTTACGGTGTACCATCACTCATTATCGGTAGTGGGCTATATGTGCATTCAACTAATTACTATCCCTTGAAAAAACAAACCTTGCAAAACAAAATACTGACGAGGTTTCCCAATTCTAAAACACATATTGACAATTTTCTTCCCTTTGTTCCCATTGCTGAAATGTATGCAGGTAAAGCTATGGGATTAAAAAGCAGAAACTCCTATTTTAACCAAACTAAATATCTATTTTTCTCTCAGTTGATTACCTCTATAATTACACACACTTTGAAACAAACTACAAAGGTAACCCGCCCGGACGGAACTCCTTTTTCCTTTCCTTCGGGACATACGTCATTTGCTTTTTCTTCGGCTTCAGTTTTGTTTTGGGAATATAAAGATACGCATCCGCTTTTTGCATCTACGGGATTTTTGTTTTCAACTACAACGGGAGCTATGCGTGTACTAAACAATCGACATTGGGTGTCTGACGTGTTGGTTGGTGCCGGTATCGCAATTTTAACCACTAATATTGTTTACCGGTTAGAACCGTTAAAAAATTGGAATCCTTTTGAGAAGAAAACTAAAAAAGTAAAGGATTTTTATTAATCCTTAAATCCGCAAGTGATTTCGTTATGAAAAGTCAAAATACGCATTAGTATTGGTCTAGCACAGTTTTGAGACACGCAAACGTAGCCATAGCTACGGT
>JALTUD010000679.1 GCA_027047735.1 Flavobacteriales bacterium
ATACATTTTACCTTGATAAAGTTTGTGCCAATCTTCTAATCCTCCATTCAAATCAATTGTCGCTTCTCGAAGAATTTTAGGATAATAAGTTGAATGAGTTCTGTAATTTGCTACTGTTTCACTTTTCTCAACGACGAATATTGTGTCAATAACAAAGTCTGTTTTATTTTTTTCAGAACCAAACAAAATAATAGAATGATTTGGCAAATTGAGCATTTTTTGGCCTTTTCCAGTTTGTTTTTGTTTGCAATTAGTATAATAGAAATGCTCTCCAAAAATAGAAGGATCAGTGTTATGTCTCCCAATTCCACGGGTTGAAAATAGCGGTTTATGAATAGCGTGAGGTAATGATGGTTGTGATGAATATGGATTACCAGTCAACTCAAATTCTGATTGAGGCTCCCATTCCCCCCAAAAACATAACTCTCCCTTTTTTGGTTTTGGATTAAATATCGTTCCTGTATTTTCAAGATACCAACCTTGATATTTTAAAAATTTCCTTTTGTGGTCATTTTCATTATTCCAAAATCTAAATCCTGAATGTTCGGTATTAAAAACATAAGAATGTCCATTTTTTCTACTTTTTCGTTTTAGTTCTAATTCTTTCCCTGGGTGTGAAAACTGTATAATCATATTTCTATTCCTTTTCTAATTTGAATGTCTGTTTTTGTATGCCTGTTCTTGCATGAAGCACAACGGTTTGGCTATGCGTAGTGCGGGATTTTGAAATGATTATTTTTCAATTTACCACACATTTTATTTATTTCTATAATGTTTATAATAAGCACTTTACCCGCATTACGTATAGCCTTTGTTGGGTGCTGGTGTTCTATTTTTCTGTCTTTTTTAATCTTTCTCAATCGAATAAATTTCCTTGAATAGCTGTTTTGTTCTTAACTGGCGGATTTTTCTGTATTATTTTTTTTACAGTATCAAAAATATTGTCTTGTGTAATAATTGTAATATCTTTTTGTTCTTTGATTAGGTCTCTATTTAAATCAAACATTGGATTATCATTGTCGATATGTTCGTCATACATTACTGCTCTCAGAATACCATAATCTTTTGCGTAACCCATTGCTAAACGTGCTCCACTGTCAAGTTTTTGCCCGAACATTTCCCAGCGCTCTGCGGAATTCTGAGCGTAGCTTGCAGCTAAAACAATAGTGTCGCAAAACAACGCTTGTAAGCGGTCTCTTTCTTTATAACGACTGCTTAGCTCCATTTTACTTTTAAAATCATTTCCGTATTCCGTAACAAGTAGTCCACCTTCTTCTATAATTTGAAATGCTAAACCTTTGTTTCTTGCTGGCATAATACTGCTCAATGGACTTGGCAAAATTGCAACTGTTTTACCATTTGAATCTAATGCTTGTTGATGTGAAATACTGTCGCAACCAAAAGCCAAACCGCTTACTATTGTTGCATCATTTTTAACAAATTGTTTAACAATATTTCGTTCTCTTTCTTCGATGTCTCCTTCGGGATTTAAAAGTCCAATAACCGTAATGTTTTTGTTGTATATGCTCAGTAAGTCAATATTTCCTTTGTAATAAAGAAAATTAGGTCTTTCGCTTTCTTTTACATTACCACGATGTTGCGGAAAATCATTGTCTCCAAGTGCCACAATTCCATCGCAAAACTCATTATCAAATTTTTCTACAAGTATTTTTTCAAACTTATTTTTTAGACGTTCAAATTCATCTACACTTGTTGGTTCTCCTTTGATTTTTTTGTTAAGTAAAGACACAATTGTTTCAACACTTTCGTTGCCTTTCAAATTTTTCGCAATCCAAGCATTGCCAATTCCTTTGTAGAACTTGGTTGTTAAAATATTTAATGCGTTATCACTATATTTCATTATTGCAAAATTATTGATTTCTTGATACGGTTTTTCCAATAGAATAAAAAGTAACAGAGTTAGCTCCTTTGTCAAGCAATGTTTGAATGGCATCCTCATCAATGTTTACACTCTTCGTGTATAAATCATCAATGAGTAGAATGTCTTTACTTTCTACTTTTTCAGAAATTGTGCAAGTATCTTTTGTAATTCCGGGATATGGTAAATTTCCGTCACCACCTTCACCATTTCTGTCTAAATGCGTTGTTCTTGTATTTGTGTTGCGAATAATGTATTTAGTTCCATTGTCAAAATTCGCCAACTTATCCACAACTAAACTAATTATTTCTCTGAACAGAAGTTGGTCTTTTCTATAATGACTTTCTGCTTTTGAACGTGGAATAACGCAAACGGTAAGATTGCTTTTTTTCGTTATTTGTAAAATTCGGGGCAAATCTTGATGTAAAATTTTATTAAATTGAATTGCAACATTTTGTATTCGGTCAGGAAATGGGTCAACATCATTTTTTAAAGTCCAAATCAAATTCTCAATACTATTGAGGATTCGCCACGAACCACCACCATTATAGTCAGCGTGATAAAATGCATTTATATCCTGTTTGAGAAATGTCCCTATCAACCTAATTTCATCAGAATTATTTACAAAAAATCCTGTGTTCATAACTCTTCCTTTTCGTCTTTCTCCAATTAGATTACGGAAGTTGGCTTCTCTTTCTTCTGGTATTTTATACCACTGTTCTTCTGATACGATTGTGAAATTTTCCATTTATTTATAGATATAAAGGGTTAATAATTGAAATACCTGCTTTTTGAGCGTCTGTAATTTCGCTTTCTTCATTTTCAAAAGCGATAATGAAATTGGGCGTTCCGCCCAATTTTAAAATTGCGTTTTGAAATTTGTTTATTTTTTTATCATTGTCGCTGAACTCTCTGTAAAATATTTCGCTGAATTTGTCCAGAAGTCCGAAGTGTTTTAATGTTGTCACTGCTCTGTCCTTTCTACAATTTGTAACTAAAACAGTCTTGTTTGTTTTTGAATACTTGATAAGTATGTTTACGTTTGCTTTGTTAAGTTTGGTTTCGTGTAAAAAGTCGTTGTAGTATTCTTCCTTTTCTTTTATTATTCTTGCGTATTCGTTTTCTGTCAAGTTTGGAACAGTGTTTTTAAGAATGCTGCGGTTAAAACGTCTGTCAGGATTGTAGATTAGGTCTTGGTCTGACTTTGTCACGGAAAGAATCGCTTTCTTGTAAGAAAGGAAGTTAGCATAATTTGTATCTATCAATGTTCCATCCATATCAAAAAATAAAATGGTATCAGCCGTTATTATTGTATCAAACTCGTGTTTTGCATTCATTATTTTTAAATCCTTATTCATTTTGGTAGCACTGCTGTTTCTTTCACTTGCACCCAACGTACAGGGCTATGGTGCGTGCCGCAGTTTCAGTGTTTTCTTTTTCTATTAACCCGTATCTTCATTTAATGCTTAATTGTCATGTTTACGATGATTTGCGGCATGCACTATGAGCCTTTGTTAT
>JALTUD010000680.1 GCA_027047735.1 Flavobacteriales bacterium
TAATGACGTTACATTTTTTTTATCTTCAATTATTCCTAACATTCCAATCGTTGGCGTTGGAAAAACAGGCACTTCTTTTCCATCTATTACCGACTGGTTATAAAAACTTACATTCCCCCCTGTTACCGGTGTTTCAAATTTTTCGCAAGCCTTAGTCATTCCTTTTACTGAACCTACAAATTGCCAATACGACTCAGGATTATACGGGTTTCCAAAATTCAAGCAATTCGTAATCGCCGAGGGCTCTCCACCCGAACAAACAATATTTCTTGCAGCTTCTGATACTGCAATGGCACATCCTGTTTCAGGGTCGGCATTCACATATCTGGAATTACAATCAACAGTCATAGCCAGGGCTTTATTTGTCCCCTTAATATTTACAATACCTGAATCAGAAGGCAAATTAGTCGTCATTGTTCCTGCTCCAACCATGCTATCATACTGTTCATACACCCATTTTTTGGAAGCTATATTAGGATGAGAAATCAAAAAATTAGCAACCTCCACCAAATCTTCAGGCTCTTGAACATCTTCTATTTTAAACTTTTTATATTCTTGATAATACGCAGGTTCCTTATACTCTCTTTCGTAAACCGGAGCACCTCCGCCTAACACCAATGAATCAGCATTCACATTTGCAACCACCTTTCCCCCATAAGAAAACTCTACCATTCCACCCTCGGTTACTTCTCCTATTTCTGCACAATTTAAGTCCCATTTATCAAAAATAGCTTGAACTATACTCTCTTTTCCTTTCTCTACAACAACTAACATTCTTTCTTGGGATTCTGAAAGTAATATTTCCCAATCTTTCATACCTTGCTGACGTGTAGGCACTTTATCCAAATCTATTCTCATTCCGACTTTCCCTGCGGCACTCATTTCACAAGTCGAACACGTTATTCCTGCCGCTCCCATATCCTGCATACCAACCACCGCGTCAGTTTTTGCTAATTCCAAAGTTGCTTCCAATAGTAACTTTTCCTGAAAAGGGTCTCCAACTTGTACTGCCGGCAAATCATCCATCGAATCTTCGGTTATATCTTTCGATGCAAAAGCTGCTCCATGAATACCGTCTTTACCGGTTGCCGACCCTACGATAAAAACAGGATTTCCAACTCCCGATGCCGTAGCTGAAATCATTTCTCCCACTTTCATTATTCCGGCAGAAAAAGCATTTACTAAAGGATTTTGATTGTAACTTTCATCAAAAAATACCTCACCGCCAACTGTTGGCACACCAAAAGCATTTCCATAATCCCCGATTCCTTTAGTTACCCCTTTTACCAACCATTTAGTTTTTTCATTCTCAGGATTCCCAAAACGCAATGAATTTAATTGAGCAATCGGTCTTGCTCCCATTGTGAATATATCCCTGTTTATTCCTCCTACTCCGGTTGCAGCACCTTGATAAGGTTCTAAAGCACTTGGGTGATTATGTGATTCTATCTTAAAACAACATGCTAAACCATCTCCAATATCTACTAAACCGGCATTTTCTTCACCTGCTTCAACTAACATGTGTTTACCTTTTTTTGGTAACGTTTTCAACCATTTTATTGAGTTTTTATACGAACAATGCTCACTCCACATTACTGAATAAACACTTAATTCTGTAAAATTAGGTATTCTCCCCATAATTTCTTTTATGGTTTCAAATTCACTTTCGAGTAACCCTAACTCTTTGGCTTGTTCTAATGTTGCTTCTTGCATCTGAAATTATTTTTTGATGTTGCAACAAAAGTAATTGTTATCTCACAAACTACACTACTTGTTTTTTAAACATCGTAGCTTTCTTATTAACGAGATTTTTTCTTTTATCAAATCCACAAATGATTTGCAATAAAAACATACTCTACCAAAACACCCAAAAAGCCCCCTAATAAAACTTGACTAAGATTATGAGCGTTAACCGATAAACGCTGTGTTCCAACTATACCTACTAAGAGTATCAACCCTGTATTTATTATAATAACTTCGTTATAATTAGCAATAGGATGAAGTTCCTGAGAAAAAGCTAAAAAAGCTCCAGCTAAAGCACCTATTCCCATTGTGTGAAGACTGATTTTCCAACGTGATGTTATCAATAAACTAAGTAATGATAATAAAATCCCCCCGGATAAAAAACTCAAAAACAGCCCAAAAACAGCATGGTAATACACAATATCCAAAGAACGAATAAAATAATATGTAATTCCATAATAAATAACACCTAAAAATAAAATAGGCATTCGTTCTTGTCGCTTTTCAACAGAAAAAGAATGTATCATTTTTGAACGATACATAATTAACATGCTAAATAAAGGAAAAACAATTGAAAACAGCAAAATGGGGAAAACCGCTAATTTAAAAAACACCTCATTATCAAGCATCCGTAAATTTAACGTTGCGGGATTTTGAATATTCACATATAAAAACAAACCGTACAATGGAATAAATACCGGATGAAACACAATGGAAATAAGCTTACTTATATTTTTCAAAACACCTCTTTTTTTTATCAAACACACTGCACGACTTACAGTTCTTTTCGTAAACGTGCAACCGGTATCCCAAGTTGCTCTCTGTATTTCGCAACCGTCCTACGAGCTATATTATATCCTTTTTCCTTTAATAAATTCGCCAACTTCTCATCTGTCAATGGCTTTTTCTTGTCTTCTTCCTCGACCGCGTCTTGTAAGATTCTTTTCACCTCTCTCGTAGAAACCTCTTCACCACTATCAGTACTCAACGACTCACTAAAAAAATATTTCAATAAATAAGTACCATAAGGCGTTTGAACATATTTACTGTTTGCGACCCTCGACACCGTAGATATATCCATTCCGATAATATCTGCTATATCTTTTAATATCATCGGCTTCAAATTTGTTTCGTCTCCTGTTAGAAAAAATTCTTTTTGAAACTCCATAATCGCATTCATCGTCAACAACAGGGTTTGTTGTCGTTGTTTTATCGCATCAATAAACCACTTCGCTGCATCTATTTTTTGCTTAACAAACTGAATAGCTTCTTTATCTTTTTTAGACTTCGACCCCTCGGCATACCCCCTCAACATATCTGCGTATTGACGACTAACTTTCAGTTGAGGAGCATTTCTTGAGTTCAATGTCAAATTCAGTTTTCCATCCTCCTCCGTTATAATAAAATCCGGTATAATATGCTGAACCGACTTGTTGGTTTCTCGCACCGAATTGCCCGGTTTTGGATTCAATTTTGTTATCTCCTCAATAGCTCTTTTTAAATCATCTTCGGAAATATCTAATTTTTTTAAAATTTTGTTATAGTGTTTTTTGGTAAAAGCTTCAAAATGATGCTCTATAATTTCCTCAGCTGTACGAATTTCGGCTGTTCTCTTTTTCTTCCTTAATTGAATCAACAGACATTCTTG
>JALTUD010000681.1 GCA_027047735.1 Flavobacteriales bacterium
TTGCGGTATTCATTATATTTTTGTTGCCTATAGTACTTATTTGAATAATTCTTTTATCGTGTTCATAGATAAAAACATTTTCCCACTATCGGGAAGTTTTATAAAACCATATTTTCCATAGAACCTTTCTGCATCTCTATCTAATGGATCCACTATAACCGCAAATGAGCCGATGCTTTTAGAAATATCATAACTCCTTCTTAATGCGTCTATCAACAACAATTCACCAATTCCTTGTTTTTGATATCTTTTATCAACGCCTAATCGTCCAAGCAGGGTAGTTGGAATTGAAGTGTAAGATTTAGGAAATTTTTTCTCAAACCTTGATGGGATTAATTCTTTCGGAACACTATGATTAGACAAGGTGTAATAGCCTTTTATCAAATTTTCAGCTTGATTATTCAATACAAAACAAACTGAAAGCTTTCTTTTCATATCTTGATTTGCTTGCTTCTGTATATAATTATCAAGCATTTCTTTTCCGCACGAAAACTCTTTTTTCCGATGCTTTGAGTCTAGAACCTCCGTTAATTCATTCATTTAGTTAAATGATTTTTATACTTGTCGGCAGCTTTTATAAGTTTATTATTGGGTTTAGATGAATTAACTATTGCATCAAAAAATATCTCACTATCTCTTTGAGATGCAATGATTTTCTCTTTTTCAGCGATGATTTTCTTTGCTTTTTCTTGAACCGCCTTAATCACAAATTCAGTAAAGCTTCTATAATCACCCAAAAAAGCTGCTTTTTCAAAAAACATTTTTTGTTCTTTTGATAAACGAATATCAAATCTTGTTTTTTCTTGGTTTAAATTTACTGTCGCCATAACGATTTATTTTTTTACATAAACAAATGTACGGAATATTTACGTACAATGCAAGTTTTTTTTTGTAATTATTTTATATTGAATGTTTTGTATTATGGGCAACGGTTAGTATATGGCAAGTAGGGCAGTAGAAAGCGCTGAACTTTCAATCTTGCACTTAGCCAAATATAAATATTTTGTTTTTAATTTATTCATTTTTTAAAAGCCAAATTTTATATTTGGCGGACTTTGTAAATGGCTCTGAACTATCAATTTACCACTAAACGCCCTATTTGCTATATACAGTGTTATAAGCCTGTTCTTTTTCTTATTTATTAAAATTTCCGACTTCAATGTCAAGTCCTGATTGATACTTATTAAGTGCTATCCCATAGATTATATCCTCTTTTTCATCTCCGTGACAAACTAAAGCAACAGTATTACCGTCAGAGTCAATAATTGGTGCACCACTCGTTCCTTTGAAATAATCGTGTCCTGGATGTTTCATTGGTAATTTAAACTTATAATAATCATCTTCAATTCCAACAAATCTTAGGTCAAGAACTAATTTGCTTTGAGAAAACATATACCAATTCTCCGTAGAGAAATTTGATTGCCCAAAAAATCCATATTTCTTTTCTTTGTTTGGTTTTAAGTCAAAATCAATACTTAATATTTCTCTTGGGATTTGATTTACAACTTGACCTTTCTCATTTATTTCGTGATGAAAAGGTTCTAAATCACTTGGTACAGTGGCATATGAAAAATCCACATCTTTTATTTTATCAGTATCAATATTACCGACAGTTAAAAACATCATTGCACCAATTTGATATACTTGTGTTCCTACATTTGTGACTGATTTCACTTCTATTCCCCAGTTTCCATTATTTCCTGTTGCGTGTGCAACTGTTAAAACAAGCCTTTTTCCACAGTAATCAATTAAGCATCCAGAAGCAAAGCCAATCGGCTTTCTCATCTCATTAAGCTGCCTTAGGGGAATACTGGATAGTATTATTTTAGAAATCCATTCTTCTCTTTCCATTAGCTGTCAAGGTTTTGTTCTGCCCATCTTTGATATTCTTCCATTTTTCTTCTATACTCTCCAAAGTTTTCGGGTTCCCATATTTGTTTTTTCTTGTTGTATTTCAACCTAATTCTTGGTTTTTCAGCTTTGCTATTTGGAATAAAATCAGGATTCTTGAAATCTTCATTTATTTTTTCAGAGTTAACATATTTGAATGATTCATCAATAATTTTATCAGCTTGTTCTTCATTTACATCCCCATCCAATACGATTTCAACAGCTCTTTCTTTTCCCATTAATCTAATTGATATACTTTTCGGCTTATCAGTTTCTTTACCTCCCGATTGCAATTTTTTAACTGCTAATTTTGACAACCCAGTCCATAAAAGCTTAACCCCTCCTTTAAGAATGTCATATGTCGCACTTACAAGTAGTCCGCCTACAAGAAGTTCGGTTGTATGTTGTTGTATATATATTACAATGTCAGCAATTTCAGAACCAGTGAAATTGTAATATTTCTGCTCTTCTTTTTCTAATACTAATTCAATATCTAATTTTTCACTGAGTCCAGTTTTTTCAAAATCGCCAATTAACTCTTCTGGAATATAATGCTGATAAACTATTTTAAATTCTTCTGTCATTTTTCGTTTTTTTGAATGGCTTATAGCTTACATATATAAAGAACATCAATACTTCACTACTTTTTGAACACCGGAATCGTCTTTATATACTAACTTAAGCATATACATTCCTTTGTGTATGGATGAGGTATCAAGTATAATTTTGTTTTCTCCATTGGTTGGTGTAGCTTTTATATTCAGTACCTCTTTACCTTGAGCATCTATTAAAATTACAGAAACAGGAGTATCTTTAATTTTCCCTTGATCTAGCAATACGGTTAACTTATCTGTAAAAGGATTGGGGTATGCCAAACAGCTTCCTAAGTTCTTAAAAGAAACAGAAAGCGTGTTATTAGAAGTGTCGCCGTCAACTTGATGATTGGGTTGCACTGCTGTTATTGTAAAATTAAAGTCGCCAATATTACTAAATTGCACATCAGAGAGAGCGATTGCAATCTCATCGTTGGGAGCTACCGTCCCTTGCCAATCGTAATTTTGGGAAGTATAATTTTCTATTCCGTACTCAAAAGATACACTATATAAGGTATCGCTTCCCACATTCTTTATAGCGACAACCGGAGTAAACGAATTTCCGCAAGAGGTAGAATCCGGAGAAAGGATTTTAATCAAACTGACGTCGTTTAAAGAAGCATTAGGATCAAAGCCACTTAATGTTTGAACGCCTGAATTGATTGGGTCTAACCAATCTTTCAAACGGTTAGTAGGGCTGTTTCCGTCCCATGAAATTGCAAATTTCCCGTAATAATCGTTAATACTATTGGAACAAGTCGCTTGACCGCCATGTAACTGTCCGATAAGCAAACGATTTTGGTCAAATAATCCCGACCCCGAAGAACCACCTTCCGTAGTGGTGTTTCTGTCCCAAGCCAATATTCGCCACTCTGCATTTGCGTTAGCTGTGCCGATATTTCCACTGG
>JALTUD010000682.1 GCA_027047735.1 Flavobacteriales bacterium
AACTCATAGGGCCGAAGAATAGTGCATTGTCGCCTCCGAAGAATAATTTTGCGTCTAAATCGGTGTAAAATGAGAAGAAATCAATGTTCATTCCAACGGCTAACGGTATCAGTCCTAAAATGGTGGTAATTGCAGTTAACAGCACGGGACGCAATCTTGTTTTTCCGCCTTGTACGATGGCTGTTTTTATATCTTCTATCGGCAATAAATCGGTGGGAGAAAGTCCGAGTTCGGCTCTTCTTCTTTGCCGTATCAGGTTGGTATAATCGATTAGTACAATCACGTTATTTACAACGATTCCCGCTAGTGAGATGATACCTATCATAGTCATTAGAATCACGAAATCGTCCCGCGAAATTACAATTCCCAGAAAAACTCCGACCAAACTCAACAGTACGGAAATTAAAATAATAAGCGGAGTTGAATAGGAATTAAATTGAGCAATTATTATGAGCAATATCAAAAATACAGCTATTAATAAAGCGGAGGTAAGGAACTCCATTTCTTTGGCTTGTTCGTCCATTTGACCGGAAAATCGGTAATTCAAGCCCAACTCTTTGAATTTTTGTCCTTCGGGGGTTTCGGCGAAATGTTTCATTTCTTTCTTGAGCGTATCTACAACTTCGTTGGCGTTTGCTCCTTGTTCTACATCGGAGTAAACGGTTACCAAAGGTATTTGATTGGTACGTTTAATGGAACTGTTGGTGTAATTAACTGCGAGGTCGTTGACTACTGAACGAATGGGAATACTCATTTTTTGCCCCCGTTTGTTCATAAAGATTATCTTTTGGTCTAAGAGATCATCTATACCTCCTCTAAACGCTTTACCTAGTCGTAGGTTCAAGTCATACACCTCATCCGCCGTTTCGTAGGTTGAAATATCTTTTCCGAAGAGTGCTGTACGAATACTTGATGCTACTTGTCCCGTACTCATTCCGGTAGAGCGGAGAAAAGTTCTATTGAGGTCAATTTTAATCTCTGCTTTATTTAGTTTTACATCAGATGATAATTCTTGTACTCCTTTTACATTCTTATCACTCAAGTAATTTCTAACAAGCTCTGCTCCGATTATGGTATTTTTGTAATCTTCCGCTCCCCAAATTTCAATATTCACGGGTGGTTCTTGCGGTGGCCCGTTTTTTTCTTTATCTACAATTACTTTCACGTCTGCATAACTCCAATTTCTGAGTGTGTCTTGCAATTCTTTCATTACTAAACTAGGTCTTAATCCTTGACGGTTCTCAAACTCACAAAAAGAAACGGTTATTCTTGCCTTGTGTGGTGTTTCTCCAAAAGAAGGCCCTAGTTTATTGTCTGCTGTCCCTTTTCCAACTTGTTCGAGTATGGATTCTACAAAATACACGGTGTCGATATAATCTCTTCCTTTTTCATCTTTCTCGTGCACCACTTTTTTAGCCGAAGCATAGGTATATTCTGTTGTTTCTCCGTTTAGTTTTCCCGTGCGTTTTTTGTTGAGTACAGCATCAATCACTTGTTTTACTTCCTTAGTGGTTTGGTTGGTTACACTGATTTCCGTCCCTGCCGGATGTTCAATAAAGACATTGAGGTAATTGGGTTCATTTTCAGGAAAGAACAACACCTTTGGCGGAAACTTCACCACTAAAAAGAACGACAAAAACAACAAAGCAAATGTTCCGATAAATACCCACAAAGCTCTTCTTCCTTGCAATATAAATTGTAAGCCGTTTCTGTAATAATCTTCCAGCTTGGGCAACACTTTATTTTGAAACCAGTCGGTAACCGGAATAAAATAGAACTTATTTAATAAAATCAAAACGCCGATAGTCAGTAACAGGTTTCCCGAAAGAATGGAAACCATTCCATAAAACAGAAAAGAAAACAATACGATGATAGAACCGGGAACAACTGCATATTTATACGTGGTTTCGTTGGAATAAAACATATAACGAATCGGGGCAAAAAGTAATATTCCACCAAAGAATACATTCCCCAATACAGCATACACTTTATTATCCGAATGCTCTGACAACATACTAAAACCGAGAGCTAATATTAATCCTATGATTAAGAATACGGTTTCCTTAGGATTAAACGATTTATTCTCCTCTTGCAACTTCATTATTACGGAAGTCAATACGGGATTTATAACCAAGGCGACAAACAACGAAGAACCGAGGACAATCATTAAGGTAATCGGAAGGTATTGCATAAATTGTCCCATCGTTCCCGGCCAAAGTGCCAAAGGAACAAAAACAGCTAACGTTGTAGCAGTAGAGGCTATAATAGGCCAAGCCACTTCACCTACGCCATACTTTGCCGCGTCAATCCCGTTCATTCCTTCTTCATCCATTAGTCGATAAACATTTTCGACCACCACAATTCCGTTATCTACTAACATTCCCAGTGCCAATACCAAAGAAAAAAGCACCATAATATTAAGGGTAACACCAGACGCGTCTAAAAATATCATAGACATAAACATCGAAAGCGGTATGGCTATTCCAACGAAAAGAGCGTTTCGTAATCCTAAGAAAAAGAGCAACACACCAATAACCAACAACATTCCGAAAATGATTGAATTTTCGAGGTTACTGACTTGTGAACGTATTTTTGAAGACTGGTCGTTGGTAAAAATCACTTTTAAGTCCTCCGGTAATTCGCCTTTGAGTTTTGCCTCATTCACAATCGTTTTTACTTTATCAATTGCTTTAATGATATTTTCCCCCGAACGCTTTTTAATATCAATCATCACCACCGATTTTCCATTTTGTCTTGCGTAACTGGTTACATCGGCATCGCCGAAAGAAACATCGGCTACTTCGTACAAAAACACATCGTTTTGCCCTTCGTGCTTAACGATTAAGTTGAGTAACTCCTCACTGTTTTTAAATTTTCCGTCAATGATAACAAAATGGTCAATACCATCTATGTTTAAGTTTCCTGCACCGATAGTTAAATTATCATTTTTTATTGCTTGTTCCACATCTCTAAAACTAACTCCCTTAGCCTCCGCATCATATTTACGCAATTCAACCTTTAGTTTCTGCTCTTGCGTACCACGAATATCAGCCGAATTTACTTCGGAAATACTTTCAAAACGGTCTTTAAGCAACTCCGCTCTATCTTTGAGGTATTGAACAGGATAGTTCCCCGAAAGATTGACATTTACAATCGGCATATCGCTCACGTCAACCTTTGCTATTGTTGGTTCTACGGGTAAATCCTGTGCGAAACTTTTATCACTCCTCGCGTCGGATAACGCCTCTTCTACTCTATCTTTTGCTTCCTCGGGTGTTACATCCGATTCAAATTCTATATCTACAATTCCAAAATCTTGTATTGCCGTAGATTTAATCTTCTTCACCCCTTTTAACTTGTTCAGCTCCTTTTCCAAAGG
>JALTUD010000683.1 GCA_027047735.1 Flavobacteriales bacterium
GGACAAATGAAGGGATATGTTCTTTTCTGGTTTTGGCAACCGCTTCTGCATACGTTTTTACCAAGGCAGGATAATCCCACCCTTTTACTTTATAAATATCATAACCGTTGGAATCTTTTGTTCGTTGGAAACCTGCTAAAGCATCCGATATACTATCTTTTGTAGTTTGATATTTTCTTGCTACGGAAATTCCCCAACCGTCATCCCAAACAGACATTACCATGGGTACACTTAGTACTCCCCCGGCATTTATCGTTTCCCAAAAAGGACCTTCGGATGTACTGGCATCTCCTATTGTTCCAAAAGCAACCTCATTTCCATTATTTGAAAACTTATTATAATCTTTTAGTTTAGGATTATTTCTATAATGTTTTGATGCCAAAGCCAAACCTAACAATCTTGGCATTTGTCCGGCTGTTGGAGATATATCGGCACTTGAATTTTTTTGTTTCATCAAGTCTTTCCAATCTCCGTTTTCATCTAAATTTCTTGTAGCAAAGTGTCCGCCCATTTGACGACCTCCTGAACTTGGTTCTTCTTTAACATCCGTATGTGCATATAATCCGGCAAAATATTGCTGAACGTTTAACGCTCCTATTGCCATCATCAATGTTTGGTCGCGGTAGTATCCTGAACGAAAATCTCCGTCTTTAAACTGTTTAGCTAAAGCGATTTGAGCTACCTCTTTACCATCACCGAAAATACCGAATTTGGCTTTTCCGGTCAGAACTTCTCTTCTTCCCAACAAAGAGGCTTCTCTACTGATACAAGCTAAAGTGTAATCTTCTATTACTTCTTTTCTAAAGGCTTCAAACTCTATTTCTTTTGCTTTTTCGCTCATGGTTCTACTGTATTTTTCGTTCCCGCGAATATACTTTTTTTTGATGAAATAGCAGTCAAGTTTCAGGTAATATTTTTTCACTGATTACCTTCTCTAAACAACTAAGAAGTTTCGGGTTATTTGTGTTTCTTTATTTTACGTGTTTCTATCCAATATTTAATTCCAATATTGACTAATGAAAGCTACCAATTAAAGAAATGTGAGGGAGGAACGAGTGAAAGTGTAGTGACTACAACTTTTACAGGGGGGAGCATTCCTTTTTTGTTTGTTTTAAACTTAATAGTTTTGTATATTTAATTACCTGTATGTTAGTAGTTTCCCTGATAAGGGAGGGCTTTTTCTATTTTGGGTGTGGAGATAGCATGGGTGCTATGCAAAATTTTTATTCATCGTCTAAGAAACCAAAAATTCACTTTCTATCCGCTAATTTCGCTCGCGTTAGGGATAGAAGTGGCATCCTTTTGGTTTGTTGCATATATGCAAACCAAAAGAGTGAGTAGTGATAGCCCGACCATTACGGCGTTGAAAAGTAATGTAGTGCAACGAAATTGCTTTTTTATGCCGTAATGGGAACGCCCTACTTATTTACTGCGTCGTATAACCACTGCATTATTCGTGTTCTTACGCTTGTGGATATTATTTTACGATTGTTGGCATCGAGATATACGCGGTTGGATAAGAATACGTAAACTAATCCGTTTTGGGGGTCTGCCCAAGTTAAGGTGCCGGTAAACCCTGAGTGCCCGAAACTTTCGCTTGAGGCACAAAGACTACAAGTAGGACCGCTACCGCCCTCTCTTACGGGCTTGTCAAAACCTATTCCTCTGCGGTTTCCACTGGTTACATAATAAGGTGAAGAGGTGTATTTTTTGACTACTGAAGAATCTAAATAATGTTCTCCTCCGTAAGTTCCGTATTGCATAATCATTTGCATAATGACGGCCAAATCGTTGGCATTGGAAAATAACCCGGCGTGTCCGCAAACTCCTCCCAACATAGCTGCTCCTTGGTCGTGTACATCTCCGTGAATTAATTGATTTCTAAAATAGGTGTCGTATTCGGTTGGGACTATTCTATCCAATTGAAATTTTTCTCTTGGTTTGTATGCTGTATTTTGCAATCCTAATGGGGTATAAAAAGTTTGGTCAACGTAGTTATCTTGTGTTGTTTGTGTTGTTCTTCGGATAATTTCGTTGATAAAATAATAGCCTAAATCACTGTATTTGTATTTTTTAACCGGCGAAACGGATTTTCTTAAAATCCGATTGAAAATAGTATCTCTCAGACTTTGTTTGGCGTACAACTTCTCTGCCACACGAACTTGATATTCATCGTTTTTTGTAGTGCTGTAATACTGTGGTAACGGCTTTTTGTTTTTTACGGTTCGAATGTAAAAAGGAATCCAAGGTACTAATCCTGCTTGGTGGGTTAACATTTCCTTTAGTTTTAGCGGAGAATAGTTAGTGCTATCCACCATATCGGGAAGGTAGTAACCTAAAGTTGAATCACAATTAAATTTTTGTTCAGACTCCAATCGCATTAAAGAAAGTGTGGAACTTGCTATTTTGGTAATAGAAGCCAAATCATAAATATCTGAATTTACCACTTTTCTATCTCCCTCGTAAGTATGTTTTCCAAAAGATTTTTGATAAAAAACTTGCCCGTCTTTTGCGGCAAAAACTTGGCAACCGGGGAATACTGAATCAGCAATACATTTTTCTACCAAAGAATCTATTTTATTTAAATAGACTTCATTCAATCCCAATTCTTGTGGAGATGAATAGTAAAAACGTGTTTGCTCTTGGGTTATAATACCTGAATTTACAGGATATTGTTTTGATGCTGTTACGGATAATTTTCCTTTTGCCGGTATTCCGCCAAAGATTAATTGACCACTTAAATCTTCTGCTATCGGATGCTCTTCGTAACTCATCAGAAGTGCTTCAACTTGATTTGCCGCGTCGAATTTATTCAAGCAATATGGATTTCCCAATATATTAAGGATTACCGTGTGCTTTTTATCTAATTTTTTTATGATGTTATTCAACCGTTGAGTGATTCCGAAATTTTGAAAAGGACGTTGGTTCATATCATAAATAGTGATGATTAAAAGGTTGTAATCCTTTAAGTCTTTGTATATTCCTTCAATCTTATCTTTGGGTACTTTGGTCGGATATGAATAGGTATCGAAAGAGGCATAACGGTCTATTGAACGGTTAAAAACATTATTATTTTTCTCTCCAAAACTAACCGATGCTATTTTTAACGAATCCAATTGTTTAAGTGGTATTAAGTTTCCTTCGTTTTTTAATAGGGTTAGTGCATTTTTAAAGAGTTGAACATTGATTACACTATCTTCTTTTGAATTTAAGTCCTCTGTTAATCCCTCTATTTTAACCTCTTGCTTTTTGGATAATCCTGCCCAATACTTTGCGTATAGAATTTTTTTACAGCGTTTGTCTATTTCTTTTTGTGTGATAGATTTATTGTGTATTGCTTTTTTTATTTCCTCTATCGCTTTAGGCACATCTTCGGAAA